>DATLHD010000016.1:0-7387 GCA_035540075.1 Gemmatimonadales bacterium | reverse complement strand
GCCGTCCGGCGATACCAGAGGACTGCTCAGCTGGAGGGCGCCGGGGATGGGCACCGGCGCCTCGGCGTCCAGGGCCTGCCGCACCAGGTGCATCATGCCTTCCGTACCCATCATGGAGTACACCAGCGTCTGCCCGTTGGGCTCGAACGTGAGGTGACGCTGGGACGAGCTGGCGCCGCTGCCGCCGAGTCCGGGAGCCAGGATGGCGAGGCGGGAGGGCGGAAGCTCCGGCCGCTGCCGGAGCATGGCCCATGCGGCGACCGCGGCGGCGACCCCGGCGACGACCCAACCGAGCCACGAGACCGCGGACCTCCAGGCCGCACGCGGACGGCCCGTCGGTAGAGCGAGCGGAATCGTCGCCATCGGCGTCTGGTGCGTCGCCGCACCCGCCAGGGCATCGCCGAACTCCTTCGCCGAGCCCCAGCGGTCGGCGGGCAGCTTCTGGAGCGCGGTGTGGATCGCCGCCTCCGCGGCCGGCGGCACGCTCGGCCGCTTGGCCCGCAGCGGCGGCGGCGGCTCGGTGAGGACCTTGGCGACGATGGCCTGGGAGCTGGGGCCGGTGAACGGCGGCTCGCCGGCCAGCATCTCGAACGTCATCGCGCCGAGCGCGTAGACGTCGCTCCGGGGGCCGATCTTTCGCTCGCCCATCGCCTGCTCGGGGGACATGTAGGCCGGCGTGCCGAGCGACATCCCGGTCTGCGTCATGCGGTGGCCGCCGGCCTCCTCCACGGCCAGGGCGATGCCGAAGTCGGCGACCAGGGCGGCGCCGTCCTGGAGCAGCGTGTTCTCCGGTTTTATGTCGCGATGGACGACGCCCTGGCGGTGCGCGTAATCGAGCGCGGAGGCCACCTCCCTCGCGAGCCGGAGCGCCTCGTCCACCGGGAGCTGCCCGTCGCGGCCCAACCGGGCGCGCAGGGATTCCCCGGCCACGTACGGCATGACGTAGTAGAGCAGCCCGTCGGCCTCGCCGGAGTCGATCAAGCCGAGGATGTGCGGGTGCTGGAGATTGGCGGTGACCTTGATCTCGGCCAGGAAGCGCGCGCTGCCGAGGACGGCGGAGAGCTCGGGGTGGAGGACCTTGATCGCGACCTTGCGGCCGTGCTTGAGATCCTCCGCGAGATGGACGGTGGCCATGCCGCCCTGGCCCAGCTCGCGCACGAGGCGATAGCGGTCGGACAGGGCCGACGCGAGGCGGGCGGCTGGGTTGGTCATGGGGTGAGATGAATATTGCGCTCGGGACGGCGCGTTGTCACGCTGTCCGACCCTCTGTCCCCTTCGCTGCGCTCAGGGTGACAACTGGGCCGACCGCTCGTGTTCGTCGCGCGCGCAGCGAATTGGAGGGATCGTCACAGCCCACGATCGAGGCGGTCGTGGGTCGCCGGCTCCTCGGCGTGACCGCCTCCGACTTCGAGGCCTCCAAGGCGCTGGTCCCGAAGGCCGCCGCCCGGCTGCACTGACGCCTTGGAGACCTCATCCAGCAGGGCCGCGTAGCGCCGGGCGATCTCGCGCCGCGAGTACGCGGTCACGTGGGCCGGCGGCGTCCCGGCGCGCGTCCGCGGCAGTGCGGCCAGCTCGGCGATCACTTGCCCCGCGCGGGCGGTCTCGTCGTGCGCCATGACGTGCGCGAGCGGCACCGTCTCCAGCACCTCACGAATCATCCCGTCCCGCGGAACGAAGGCGAGGATCGGACGCCCGGCACGGAGATACTGGAGCGTCTTCGACGGCCAGGCGCTGCCGTACTCCTCCACCAGCAGCAGGTCGGCGCCGAGCATGAAGCCGATCGCTTCCCGCTGGGAGACCGGCGGGATGTAGTGCACCGTGACGCCGTCGGGCGCGGCTTTCAGCACCCGCTCGGTGCCGGGCTCCACGAATCCGATCTGCCACAGGTGGAGCTTCCCCCGCAGCTCCGGGCGGTCGCGCAGCGCGTGCCCCAGCGCCTCCCAGAGCGCGCGCGGCGGCTGGCGGAGCTGGCCGGTGTGGACGATGGAGAACTGCGGCAGCGCGGCGGGCTCGACGCCCTCGAAGTCGTCCTCGTCGTAGCCGTTCCGGATCACGTGCAGCGGCGGGCGGTCCTCCTGCGGGATGCCGGCGTACACGTGCTCGACGAAGCGCGCGTCCACCGAGACGACGGCCGCCGCGTCCCGGATCATCCGCCGCTCCAGCCGGCGCTCGAGGTCGGCGATCGGAGCGGGCCGCCGCGGCGCCTGATAGTGCGTGGTCCACGCGTCGCGGAAGTCGGCGATGTAGGGAATGCCGAGCCGCGCCGAGACGGTGTGCGCCACCAGCAGAGCGGTGGGCGGGAAGGAGGTGGCGATGATGGCATCCCACCGGGTGCCGCGCGCCGCGCGGAGCGCCGCGGTCACTGCGAACGGGTACCAGAGAACCTGCGAGTCGGGGACCAGCCAGGACTTGGGATGCCAGCTGCCGCGCTTCGGCGCGCCGCGGTAGGACGACTCCGTCCCCTTGCCACGGGACCGTGAGGCGTAGAAGAGCGAGAACTCGGGTGCCCGTGACCGGATGAGCGGCACGCCCGACACCTGATCCAGGAGCGCGGGGTCCTCGGCCAGCCCGGCGGTCGCATGGGCGCCGGTGAGCACCGTCGGGCGCCAGCCGAAGCGCGGCAGGTACTTCGCCAGTTTGGTCGCTCGCTCCGCGGAGACGTGGCTCACGGGCGCGAAGTTGCGGGCAATCAGGAGGACGTTGCGCATGGCTCTCCGCCGCTAGGCCGCCGCGAAGCGGCGGGTCAGCTCGTCGGCGACTTGGGTGATATCGAAATCTTCCTCGATCCGCCGCCGGCCGCGACTGCCCAGCTCCTGGCGCAGCGACTTCGACTCCAACAAAGGCTCCAGCGCGTCGGCGAGCGCGTCGGCGCGCGCCGGCGGCACCATGATGCCGGCGCCGCCGCTGAGCAGCTCGGGGAGCCCCCCGGTCAGGGTCGAGATCACCGGTATAACGTGCGCCATCGCCTCGATCAACGCCACGCTGATGCCCTCGTGCTCGCCCTTGCCGAGGTCCACGCTAGGCAGGACCACGCAGTCCACCTCCCGGTCGCGATAGCGCCGCAGCAGCTCCGGGTGCGACACCAGGCCGAGCATGCGCACGCTGTCGTCCAAGCCCAGCTCCTTGATGCGCTGCCTGATCCGCTCGCCCTCCGGTCCGTCGCCCGCCAGCAGGAGCCGAAACGGGATACCGCGCTCCTTCAGTAATGCCGCGGCGTCGATCAGATGGAGGTGACCCTTCACCCGCACGAGCCGGGCGGGGCAGAGCACCACCGGGACCTTGCGATCGGGTGGCTCGCCGACCGGGCGCGGCGGCAGCAGGACGCCCATGTGCAGCACGATGGCCCGGGCGATCGCGTCGCGCGTGACCATGGGAGACGCGCGCTCCAGCATTCGCCGCGCGATGAAGCGGCCGAACCGGGCCGAGCGGAGCTTGTCTTCGAGCAGGTTGTTGAGCACCACGTCGTAGCGGTGGCCGGTGAAGCTCCAGGGAATGCCGCTGAACGCGCTGGCCGACATGGCGATGGTGGAGGTCAGGTGGGCCCAGTGCGCGTGGATGTGATCGGCGCCCCAGGCGCGGGCCAGCTCGGCGATCCAGACGCCCTGGGCCGTGGCAATGGTGTTGGAGTACGTGCGCGGCCGGGGCCGGGTGCGACGGAGCCGCCAGAACGCGCGCAGCGTGACTCGCGGGCGCCGGACGAGCGCGCGCAGGACCGCTCGCACGATGCCGAACGCGGAAGGCAGCACCCGGGTGCGACCCACGAGCGCGACGGCGTCGTCGTGCAGCACGGGCCCGCTGGAGAGCCGGGGGACGATCAGCACCTCGTGGCCGCGGGCGAGGAGCGCGTCGATCTCAGGGATGACGAAGGTCTCGCCGTTGCCGAACGGCAGGCGCTGGGTCAGGTACAGGACTTTCATGGGAGGTATGGCAACCTGAGCGCGAGCGTCGAACGGGCAACGATCGCGTAGTATGCGAGTAATGACAGAGCCGCGGCGGCCAGCGCCATGCGCTGGTTTCCGGCATGGAAGAACAGGGCGGCCGGGAGCAGACAGCCGAGTGCCAGCGCCACCAACCGGAGCGCCGGTCCAAGGATCCGTCCGGCGGAGCTGTGCCCCGCGAGGAGGAAGCGGACGATCGAGGCACCCGCGATCACGACGCCGCCGGCCGAGAGGAGGGTGACCGCGAGCATCGGCGAGCCGCGCGCGACCCCGACGAGGAGCGCGCCCAGGCGGAGCAGCAGCTCGAAGGCGCTGAAGGCGAGGGCCGACCCCTGCCACTCCCGCACGCTGAGCAGCCCGCTCAGCGGGTTGCTGACCAGCCAGAGCGCGAACCAGGGCGCGAGCACCTGGGCGTAGCGGCCCGACTCCAACCACTCACGGCCCAGCACCAACGAGAACAACTCCGGCCCCGCGATCCCGACTGCCAGGTAGGCGGGGAGGCCCGCGGCGAAGAGTCCCAGTGCCGTGCGCTCGGTGAGCTGGCGCAGCTGCTCCGGCTCCGCCGCCAGCCGGGCGGCGCGGGAGAGGAATACCTGGCCCACCGCCTGGGCCACCAGCATGGTGGGCAGCACCAGCAGCTTGAAGCTGAGGGCGTAGAGTCCCGCCGCGGCCGCGCCGAAGGCGGCCGAGAAGACGATCGAGGGGAGCTGGAGGCTCCCGATGTTGAAGAGGCCGGCCCAGGTGGTGAGCAGGGGGAAGCGCCGGTAGCGGGCCGCGATCTCCCGGACGCTCGCCCGGGTCGGCCGCTCCGCCGGCCGGGTGCGCCAGGCGGCGAGCGCCAGGCTGCCCACTCCGGCCACGCGCCCGATCACGTCGCCCACGATCAGCCCGAGCGCGCCGGCGCCGCCGAGCCCGAGACCGATCTGCGCCGCGGCCTGCCCGATGCCCTGGCTCATCCGGGTGCGTGCCAGCCGGCGGAACTCGCGCTGCCGGATGGCCCAGTAGGAGAGCGCCTGATAGGTGCCGGCCGCGAAGAACGCGACCGGGATCATCCAGAGATAGGGCCGGAGGGCGGGGACGTTCACCGCCGAAACGAACGCGCCTCCCAGGAGCCAGACGAGGAGGGAGACGACCGAGCCGGTGGCGAGCACGATCCCGAGGGTGAGCACCAGCAGCGACCCGGCCGACGATTCCTCCCGCGGGAGTGGGATCGCCGCCTCGTACCTGAGCGAGGCGACCACCACCAACACCGTGAGGATCGAGGAATAGACCGCGAGGACGCCGTACTCTGCTGGGGTATAGAGTCGGGCGAGGGCCGGGACCGCGAGCGCCAGGAGCAGCTGTGCGACGGCTGTGCCCGAGGCCAGCGTCAGCACACTGCGAACGAACCCTCCACCCGGCGTTTCGGGGCTCGGGTCCGGTGACTGCTCCTTCATCATATCACAATGCAGAACCGGCGCCTTTGCAGGGGTGAGATGGATCACTTGACGGCGGCTTGATCCCGTCGCGCGAGTATGGACCTTCGGCCAGCACTTCCCATCAGGAGGCTTCATGCCTCGAAACAGAACCCTCGCCGCCCTGCTCGGACTGTGCGCCGGTCTCGCGGCCTGCGAGGATACGTCGACCGCGCCCGAGCTCGCCCCCGCCGACGCTGCCAACCCCCAGGCCGCCGCGCTCCGATGGTCCACCACCCGGCTCAGCATCGGGAACGGCCTCGCCACCGACGTCAACAACCAGGGCCAGGTCGTCGGCTACCACAGCACCAACCAGGGGACCCGCGCGTTCCTCTGGTCGAACGGCACCCTCCAGAACCTCGGCACCCTGGGTGGGGGCGACAGCCGGGCATTCGCGGTCAACGAGACGGGGCAGGTGGTGGGTCAGTCCACGAGGGCCGACGGCCTGTGGCACGCCTTCCTGTGGCAGAACGGCACCATGCAGGATCTCGGCGCGCTCAATGCCGACGTCAGCGTCGCGACCGACATCGATAATCAGGGGCGGGTGGTCGGTTATACCGAAGTCATCGGCGCCCAGACCAGGGCTTTTCTCTGGCAGAATGGGCAGATGAAGCGGCCTGGCAACCTGATCGGCTACAGCACCGCCAACGCTATCGACAGCAAGGGTCGTATCGTGGGTGCCTTCGGTGCTCGGCTCTCCCCGCGGGCCTATCGCTGGGAAGGCGGGGCAATCACGGACCTCGGCACACTCAGCGGATCGAACGGCGCGGCCGCCCTCGCCACCGCCGGCGGCAGGATCGTCGGCTGGTCGACCATACACACGGGCGCGCAGCGTGCCTTTCTCTGGGAAAACGGTTCCATGACCGGCCTGGGGACGCTCGCCAGCGGCAACAGCAGCGCGAATGGTATCAACGCCTTTGGCCAGATCGTCGGCTGGAGCCAGCAACCGGACAGCCAACCGCACGCGTTCATCTGGAGGGACGGCGTCATGTCCGACATCGCGGTCGGCGAGGCCATGGACATCAATAGGGACGGCTGGGTCGTGGGGCGCGGCTCGATCTCCTTTCCGGTCCTCTGGCGAGAGACGACCGACCCCCCGCCCCCAGCGGGCTCGATCACGGTCGGCTCCAGCTACTTCCTCAGCGACAGGAACTGGACCACGGATCCGGCGGTGGACACGGTGGCGGTCGGCACCACGGTCACGTGGACTTGGACCAGCGGTCCCGCCGTACCGCACACCGTCCAATCGGTCGGCACGCCGAGCTTCCCCAGCAGCGGCTCCCTCGGAGGCATCGGCGTCACCTACCGCGTGACGTTCAACCGGGCGGGGGCCTACCAGTACAACTGTGCCCGGCACCCGGGGAACATGTTCGGGAGGGTGGTGGTCAGATAGCGCCGGTGTAGACTACCAGGCATGACGACAGCCGAAAGCCCACAGGCCGGTTGGTACCCCGCCGCGCTCGAGATCGACTATCCGGAGCGCGATCTCGACCGGCTCACAACCTTCTTCCGCCCGATCGTCTTCATCCCCATCGGCATCCTGCTGGTGCTGCTGAGCGGCCCGACCCGGACGGGCGGGCCGCCCCAGCATGCGGACGGCTCCGACCCGGTTGTGATCCTGACGCTGGGCGCCGGCGGCATCCTCACGCTGCCCACGGCGCTCATGCTGGTGTTCCGCCGCAAATACCCCCGCTGGTGGTTCGACTGGAACCTGGAGCTGAGCGGGTTCACCACTCGCTGCCTCGCCTACCTGGCGCTGCTGAGGGACGAGTACCCCTCCACCGACGAGGAGCAGGCGGTCCACCTCGACCTCTGGTATCCCGATGCCATGGAGCTGAATCGCTGGCTGCCGCTGGTGAAGTGGTTCCTGGCGATTCCGCACTACGTCGTGCTCGCGTTGCTCTGGACGGCGGCGGCGCTCTGCGTGGTGGCGGCGTGGTTCGCCATTCTCTTCACCGGACGCTATCCGCGCGGGCCGTTCGATTTCGTGGTGGG
>DATLHD010000015.1:0-8735 GCA_035540075.1 Gemmatimonadales bacterium | reverse complement strand
CCTGGCCGGTTACGCGCGCCAGGTGCATGTCGTGGTTCGGAAGCCCGGCCTGGGCGCGAACATGTCGCGCTATCTGGTGGAGCGCATCGAGAGCATGAAGAACGTGACCATCCACGGGGAGTGTACGGTAAGCGCGCTGGGCGGAAACGGCCGCCTCGCCGCGGTGGACGTCCGCGACAGGTCAGGCGGCGTGTGGCGGTTGGAGACCGGCGCCCTCTTCCTCTTCATCGGCGCCGATGCCAACAGCCAGTGGCTGCGCGGATGCGTCGAGCTGGACCGCAACGGGTTCGTGCTGACCGGCCCGGCCCTGCCGGCGGGTACGAGTGAGAACGAGCGGTGGCCCGCAATCGGTCGGAGCCCGTTCCTCCTGGAGACCAGCCTGCCCGGCGTGTTCGCGGCCGGCGACGTCCGGAGCGGCTCGGTCAAGCGGTGCGCGACGGCGGTCGGCGAGGGGGCGATGGCGGTCAACTTCGTCCACCAGCACATCGGTCCGGCGGTCGTGGCGGCGTGAACGTCTGTCTCCCTGAGCGTAGTGAAGGGGGTCATGCTCGCCGTGGTCCCCTTCACTCCGTTCAGGGTGACACGCCTCTGCTTGTCCTTGGTCTCCTCCTGCTCGCGGCTCCGCTCTCCGCCCAGCAACGCCCCTGCGATCCACCAAATCCGCTCGGCCCCAGCCGCGACCTCTATTGCATCGAGCTCATACCCGCGCCGGGGGCCGAAGGCGCGGCCGGCACGGTCGAGCTGGGCCAGGTGCCGGGCCCCTTCACGGTGGCCGTGACGGCGGACGGTTTCCCTCGCTATCGACTCGCGCTCGATGCCGCGGGCCTGCCCGCGCCCTCGGCGCTGGGGAAGTTCGCGACCTACGTGGCATGGGTAGCTCCGCCCGCAATGCATCCGGTCCGCCGGCTCGGCGAGGTCGGGAACGGCAGCACCGCTCTGGGCGACGTCGACCTGGAGAAGTTCGTCGTCCTCATCACCGCGGAGCGAGACGCCCGGGTGAAGGAACCCGAGGGCAAGGTGGTGCTCCGGGGCCAGTCGCCGAGCACCCGACTCTTCCCGCCGGATCTGCTCGAGTTCTCCATCGGTCGCATGGGGTCCCGATCGGAGCACGCGGGTCATGGCGCGCACGACAGCTCGGCCGCAGGCTTGCAATGGGCCGGAGTCCCGATGCCGCCGGGGCTGACGATGCTCCCGGCCGAGATGGCCCTCCGGCCCGACGTGACACCGTTCCTGCCATCCGGCGAAGCACCGGCCGCACACCCCCGGCAGACGGTCCGCATTCGAAGCGGCGACACGCTTCACCTCGAGGCCGGCCTGGTGCGGCGGAGCCTCAAGGGTCGCACCTACACCATGTACGCCTTCAACGGGCAGTATCCCGGCCCGCTCATCGAGGCCGTGCGGGGGTCGGAGCTGACCGTCATCTTCCGCAACCGGCTGCCGCATGCGTCCACCGTGCACTGGCACGGCCTTCGGCTCGACTCCCGGAGCGACGGGGTGCCGGACCTCTCCCAGTCCGCGGTGCCGCCCGGCGGACTCTTCACCTATCACCTTCGCTTTCCCGACGCGGGGATCTACTGGTATCACCCGCATGTCCGGGAGGATGTCCAGCAGGAGCTCGGCCTTTACGGCAACATGTTGGTCCGGCCGGACTCGGGCGCCCAGTACGGTCCGGCCAATCGCGAGGCCGTGCTCATGCTCGACGACATCCTGGTCAATGACGACGGCCTGGTGCCTCTCGGGCTGGAGTCACCCACCCACACGCTGATGGGGCGCTTCGGCAACCTGCTGCTGGTAAACGGCGAGCCGAGGTACCAGCTCTCCGTGAAAAGGGGAGAGGTCGTGCGTTTCTTTCTCACCAACACGAGCAACACGCGCACGTTCAACCTGTCGCTTCCGGGCGCCCGTCTGAAGGTGGTGGGCTCCGACGCGGGTCCGTATGCGCGCGAGGCCTGGGTGGAGAGCGTGTTGATCGGTCCCGCGGAGCGGTACGTCGTTCACGCCCGGTTCGATCGGCCCGGTCCCACTGCGCTGGTGAACAAGGTGCGCGGATTGGATCATCTCTACGGAAGGTTCTTCGCCGAGACCGATACGCTCGGGGTGGTGGAGGTCGGCGGCGGGCGCACGCGCGAGGACCTGTCTCCTTCCTTCGACGCGCTCCGCACGGACACGGCGGCCTCCGGAGAGCTGGAGCGATTCCGCCGGCGGGCGGAGGGCGCACGGCAGGAGGCGCTGATCCTCACGCTGGAGACCCGGGACCTGCCAGCCGTCACCAATCGCCTCATGCAGCTCGACTCCATCTACTTCTCGCCGATGGAGTGGAGCGGCACGATGCCGATGATGAACTGGGCTTCGACGGGCCGCCAAGTCCGCTGGATCCTTCGCGACCCCTCCACCGGCCGCGAGAACATGGACGTGGCCTGGCGATTCCGCCGGGGCGAGCCGGTGCGGATCCGGCTGGTCAACGAGCGGCGGAGCTTCCACGCGATGCAGCATCCGATCCACCTGCACGGGCAGCGGTTCCTGATTCTGTCGGTGAACGGCGTTCCCGACGAGCACCCGGTCTGGAAGGACACCGTGTTGCTGCCGGCGGGCTCGGTGGTGGATATTCTGCTCGACGCATCCAATCCCGGCCGCTGGATGCTGCACTGCCACATCGCCGAGCACCTCTCGGCCGACATGATGACGCGATTCGACGTGGAGTAGCGATCCCCATCCACCAGAGAGAACCATGCGCCTGAGACCCGTCCTGCTGACGCTCGCGATCCCCGCATCCACCGGCACGCTCGCCGCACAGCGTCCTGACTCGCTGTCGGAGGAAGTGCGCCGATACGTCGCCGTGGATACCGGCGTCGTCGCGCTGACCAACGTACTGCTGATCGACGGGACCGGCGGCACGCCACGCCCCGGGCAGACGGTCGTGATCCGGGCCGGCAAGATCGCCGAGGTCGGCCCCGCCTCCTCGGTGCGGCCGCCGGCGGGCGCGCAGGTGATGGATCTTGCCGGTCACACGCTGATCCCCGGGATCGTGGGGATGCACGACCACCTGTTCTACACCGCGGCCGGCGGGCGTGCGGTGCAGATGTCCTATACCGGACCGAGGCTCTACCTCGGGTCCGGGGTCACCACCATCCGTACCACCGGCGGCCGGTCGCCCTATGCCGAGATCAATCTCCGGCAGAACATCAACCGGGGCGCGGTGCCCGGTCCCCGCATCCATCTGACGGCACCGTACCTCACGGGGGCCGAGGGTGGCGGCAGCATGGCCGTGGTGAACTCGCCCGAGGCGGCGCGGCGTTTCGTCGCGTATTGGGCCTCGGAGGGTGCCACCTGGATCAAGGCCTACACCGATATCCGGCGCGCCGAGCTGGGCGCCGCGATCAAGGAAGCGCACAAGCACGGCGTGAAGGTCACCGGCCATCTCTGCTCGGTGAGTTTTCGCGAAGCGGTGGCGCTGGGGATCGACAACCTCGAGCATGGCATGCTCACCGCGTCGGATTTCGACTCCGGCAAGCAGCCTGATGTCTGTCCGGTCGAGCAGGTGGGGGAGCTGGGTCAGGCCGATCCTTCCGGGGAGACCGCGAAAGACGTCATCCAGACGCTGGTCAAGCACAAGGTCCCCATGACCTCGACGCTCGCGGTCTACGAGCCCTTCGTCGCCAACCGCCCGACCAAGGACGCGCGGACCCTCGAGGCCATGACGCCGCCGCTGCGCGACACGTATCTCCAGATCCGGCACGAGATCGACTCGTCGGGCAGCGGCCCGGTGGCGGAGGATGGCTTCAAGCACGCGATGGCCTTCGAGCGCGCGTTCGTGGCCGCCGGCGGTGTCCTTGGCGCGGGCGTGGACCCGACCGGCATGGGCGGCGCGCTGGCTGGCTACGGCGACCAGCGCAACTACGAGCTGTTCATCGAGGCGGGCTTCACCCCACAGCAGGCGGTGCAGATCATGACCGCCAACGGCGCGAAGGTCCTGGGGGTGGAGAAGCAGCTCGGGTCGGTCGAGCGGGGCAAGCTCGCGGACCTGGTGGTGCTCAAGGGCGATCTCACCGCCGATCCCTCCGTCATCCGGAACCCGACGATGGTGTTCAAGGACGGCATCGGCTACGACCCGGCGAAGCTGATCGCCTCGGTGCAGGGGAGGGTGGGCATCGACTAGTGCGCCCGCGGACCCCGAGCAAGCGCGGCCTGGATCTGCTCCAGGACCCGCGGCAGAACAAGGGCACCGCTTTCACGGCCGAGGAGCGCGCCGCGCTCGGTCTGGAGGGGCTGCTGCCCCCGCGGGTCTTCACCATCGAGGAACAGCTCGGCCGGGTAATGGACAACTTCCGCGCCAAGCCCTCGGACCTCGAGCGCTACGTCTTCATGGTCGCCCTGCAGGACCGGAACGAGACGCTTTTCTATCGCGCGGTCGTGGACCATCTCCGCGAGATGCTGCCGATCATCTACACCCCGACCGTCGGGGAGGCCTGTGCGCGATTCGGCCGCATGTATCGGCGGCCGCGCGGTCTCTATGTCTCGGCGCGCGATCGGGGGCGAATCGCGGCCCTGCTCCGCAACTGGCCCGAGCGAGAGGTCGCCGTTGTGGTGGTGACCGACGGCGAGCGCATCCTCGGCCTCGGCGACCTGGGGAGCTACGGAATGGGCATCCCCATCGGCAAGCTCGCGCTGTACACCGCCTGCGGAGGCATTCGTCCATCACACTGCCTTCCTGTGATGCTGGATGTCGGGACGGACAATGCCGCGCTGCTCGCCGATCCGCTCTACACCGGGCTGCGCCAGCCGCGGCTCCGGGGCGAGGAGTACGACGACCTGGTGGAGGAGTTCATAACCGCTCTCCACGGCGCCTTTCCAGGGGTTCTGATCCAGTTCGAGGACTTCGCCACCGCCAACGCGCTGGGGCTCCTGGCCCGCTATCGCGACCGCGTCTGCGCCTTCAACGACGATATCCAGGGCACGGCGGCCGTCACCCTCGGCGCGCTGCTGGTCTCTGGCCGGGTGACCGGTCGGCGCCGGGGAGACGAGCGGCTCCTGTTCGTGGGGGCGGGGGCCGCGGCCACTGGGATCGCGGACCTGACGGTCAAAGCACTCCGCCGCGCCGGAGTCGAGCAGGGCGAGGCCGAGCGACGGGTGTGGATGTTCGACGTGGGGGGGCTTCTGGTGCGGGGACGCCCCGGGCTCCCGGAGGCACGACGTCGCTTCGCCCACGAGCACCCGCCGATCAAGGGCTTGGAGCAGGCGATTCGCTCACTTCGCCCAACCGCGCTGATCGGGGTGACCGGACAACCCCACCTCTTCACCGAGCCTGTGCTTCAGGCGATGGCGGAGGTGACCGAGCGGCCGCTGGTGTTCGCGCTCTCGAACCCGACGTCGCGCGCCGAGTGCACCGCGGAGCAGGCGTACCGCGGCACCGGTGGCCGGGCCGTATTCTCCAGTGGCAGTCCCTGCGCGCCGGTGGAGATCGACGGCCGGCGGTTCGCGCCTTCGCAGACCAACAACGCCTACGTTTTCCCCGGCGTCGGCCTTGGCGTCACCGCGACCGGCGCGCGACGGGTCACGGATGAGATGCTGCTCGCGGCGGCGGAGGCGCTGTCGGAGCAGGCCGACGAGGCGACGCTCCGGACCGGGGCGCTGCTGCCTCCGCTGGAGCGGATTCGCGAGGTGTCACTCCGGATCGCGCTGGCCGTGGCGCGAGTGGTGATCGAGGCCGGCCTCGCCGGACGCGGCACGCCCGCCGAGCTGGAGCCGTACCTGCGCGATCGGATGTACCGTCCGGACTACCGACCCTACGTCTGAAGCCGCCCCGAAAACAGGACGACCCCTCGCTGTCCTACCGTGCGAGGGGTCGTCGTGCGGGCTGACTGTCCGGGGTCGCGGCTACTTCTTCCAGGCCAGCCCGGTCAGGGCCACGTGATATTCGCCGGCCGCCCGATCGAAGCTCACCGTGTACGAGTCCATGTAGAACCCGGCGGGGGCGTAGCGGGCCGAAGCCGGTACCGGGATGGTGGTCCCACCGCCGATGCTGTCCCGGTGGGCCAGGATGAAGTCCCGGGTGATCATGGGCTCGTCGAAGGTCACCTTCCCACCCCACGAGCCGATGATGAAGGTCGCGGTGAACGGCTGGTTCCGGGGCGGGAGCTCAGGGGAGTTGGTGTCGACCCAGTGCAGCCCCATCTTCGGCACCGCGGCCTGAGCGGGGTCCAGCTTCATCAACAGGTGACTGGAGACGTAGCCGTTGGGCAGCTCGTCGGCGGCCGGGAAGGCAGCGGCCTGCTGGGCATAGTCGGCGCGCGTGGGGTCGATCGCATCGTGCTCGGCGAGCGACGAGCGGTAGAAGTGGAAGTCGAAGTGCTGAGCGGTGTAGGGCCCGCCGTGGCCCTTGGGGTTCCAGTCCAGCTCCACGAAATGGTAGGGCGTGCCGTGGTTGGCCGGGAGCTCCATGATGTAGGAGGCATAGTGCTCGTGACCGTTCCCGCCGTGCTGCCCGCCCATGGGCAGACCCTGGAGCGCGTTCTCGGTGAGGGCGACGCCGATCTCCACCGGGTTGCCGGTCTTCTCGTCCCGCAGCACGTAGGTGCGAGCCTCACCCTTCCCCAGCTGGATCGGGGCTCCATAGCGGAGCCGCGCTCCGTTGAGGGTGCCGGGATCGACCGGCTCCCTCGTCCTGCTCCACGCCAAGCCGGCCAGTGCCAGGACAACCAGTGCCATCGACCGCATTGCTCCTCCAGGTAGGGGGTAGTGTGACCGGCTCGGACCGGCTTGCTCGTGAGACGAGACGACCGGTCCAGCATTCTCACCGACCCTGCCTGGAGGCTTCGACCTAGTCTCCGTTCCGCTGCCGCTCGATCCACCGCAGGATCTGAAGCTGGGCCAGGATGATCGACTGCTCCACCGTGGCCGCCGCCGGCAGTCCCTCGTGATGACGCTGCATGAGCGTACCCTCCGCCCGAGGTTGAAGTGTTCAGGATTGTCTTGCGCGCAGACAGGATGGCTGCGGCCAGTCAAGCAGGAATCACTCGATTCTCACCGCGGCTGTGGCGTCGCCACAGCGATGCTCCGGGCACCCAACTGTTCCACTGAAGTACATGCAGGCACTCCAACGGGTTACACCCCGCACCTGAGGGGCGCGTGACTTGCGCCTATCGGGGTTGCCTATCGCAGTGCAATCCGACTCCAGCTGTTGCCATCGGGTTCCAGCCGGCACCCGGGGAGGGTCAGTGCTGATGCTTGCATCGCACCGTATTCCGTCATTCGTCATCCTGGCGGCGGCCACCGCCCTGGGCGGCTGCGCGATCCCGACGTCTTCGACGCAGCTCAACCCGGGGCCGGAGCCGATCGAGTTGCAGATGACTCCTACGGTGATCTACGCCGGCCAGTGGGCGGAGCTCGTGGTCCGGAGTCCCGGTGCCGACAGCATCGCTATCGAATCGGAGAATGGGCTCGACCGCTACTGGAGCACCGATTCGGTGCTGAGAGTCGCCCTGCCCTCCGACTTCGGGGACGCGGCGCCGGCGGCCCGCTACGCGCCGGAGTGGCGGGGCCACACTCTGCAGTACCTCAAGAAGCCGGTGCGGGTGACGGCTTGCCGCCAGGGGCGCTGCCAGGAGTTCCACCACGAGATCGCGGTCAAGCTGCCGGAGCGGAACCCGCGGGTCGTGGCTGTCACCGCCGGCTGGAGCTCGGTCTTCGCCCGGCGCACCATCCGCGACGGTTACCGCACCGTGCTCTTCGAGGACGCGCTGACCAGCGGCGTCTGGTCGCTGCAGGGCGAGTGGTCGGCGGGCAAGTGGAACGGGCGGGTGCAGGGCCTTCTCGGAATGGATGACAGGGGAGTCTGGCTCGATCTCTCCCGCGTGCTCAAAGGCGGAGGCGACGGGATGAGCTACGGGCTGGCGATGCATGCCGGCGCCGTCCGGACCGATTGGCTGGACGGCGGCCGAAGCCCGCTTCCGAGCAACCGGACCGTGTATCGCGCCGGGATCGGACCCAGCATCATGGTGAAGGGGATTACGGCCAGCACCCAGTTCGGCATCTACACCGATGGGATGGAGACCCTGCAGATCGCGAGCAGCCGGGTGTCGGTGAACGGCAATCTCACCTCGGTCCGGCACCCGGTGACCATTACCGCGGAGAAGACCTTCGCGTTCGGGGGCGGAGCGATCGTCTCCCGCCGTCAGGATGCGGTGGAGCGGGTGACCGGCGCGATCCGGGTGCTGGACGGCTTCGCGATCCAGTTCGGGATGAGCACGCACCGCATTGCCTGGCCGACCCAGGATCCGGCAAACGATCTGCGGGCCTCGGACACCAGCATGATTCTCGGAGGGCAGTACTCGCTGACCTGGTAAGGGCGGTGCTCAATCCGCCTTCCGCAGCGCCCGTCCGACGATGATGGTGACGTTGTCGGTGCCCCCGGCATCGAGCGCGTCACGCAGCAGGTCCTCGCAGGCCTGCTTCGCCGAGGTCATGGCGCGGAGGTGCTCCCGGATCCGCTCGTCGGGCACATGGGCGGTGAGGCCGTCGCTGCAGAGGAGGACGACGGTGCCCCAGCTCATGTTCAGGGGAGTGACCACGGGGTCGGTCATTCGGCCCCCGATGGCGCTGGAGAGGGTGCGGGCCAGGCGGCTAGCCGCTGCATCGGCTGCTTTCAGCACGCCTAGATCCACGAGCTCCTGCGCCATGGTCTGGTCGCGAGTGAGCTGCCGCAGCTCGCCGTTTCGGAACACGTAACACCGGCTGTC
>DATLHD010000014.1:0-15350 GCA_035540075.1 Gemmatimonadales bacterium | reverse complement strand
CGCCATGGCGGCCGGGACCAAAGCCATCCGGACTCCCTGAGTGGCGATCGTGCTGTTCCGGGTGGACGACCGGCTGATCCATGGACAGGTGGTCGTGGGATGGGGTCGCCCGCTCGGGGTGAACCGGGTGGTGCTGGTGGACGACCAGGTCGCGGCGAGCGACTGGGAGCAGGATCTCTACCGGATGGCGGTCACACCCGACACCGAGGTCGAGTTCTTCACCGTGGCGCAGGCGTCGGCGCGACTGCGCGACTGGCACTCCGACGTGCGCCGGACCCTGGTGCTCACGGGTGATCTCGAGACCATGGCCGCGCTCCACGACGCCGACCCGGTGACCGTGCACCGGATCAACCTCGGCGGCATCCACCACAAGGCCGGACGGAGAGAGCGCCTGCCCTATCTCTATCTGACCGACGAGGAGATGGCGCGGCTGGAGGGTCTCGAGGCCAGCGGCGCGGCGATCAGCGCCCAGGACCTGCCCACCTCGTCGCCCGTCTCGTTGAAAGCCCTCGGATGACCGACCTCGCCGGCTCGAGCGCGATTCTGCTGGTCCTCTGGGGCACCATCGTCGGCCTCGACCTGGTAAGCGTGCCGCAGGCGATGCTGGCGCGGCCCGTGGTCGCGGGCGCCGTCGCGGGATGGCTCGCCGGGGATGTGGAGGCGGGACTTCGCGTGGGCGTGCTGTTCGAGCTGTTCGCGCTCGACGTGTTGCCGGTGGGCGCGGTTCGGTATCCCGACTACGGTCCCGCGACCGTCGCCGCCACCGCGCTGGCGTCCGACTCGCCATGGCAGTTCGCCCTCGGGGTCAGTGCGGCGCTCGGACTGATCCTGGCGGTGCTCGGCGGGTTCAGTCTTTCAACGGTGCGCCGCGCCAATGCGCGGGCCATCCAGCGCCACTCGGCCGCGCTCGCCGCGGGCGAGAGCGGCGCGATCCGGCGGCTGCAGTATGCCTCGCTGGTTCGCGATGCCGCCCGGGCCGGGGGACTGACCGCGCTGGGGCTCGCCTGCGCGTGGGTGCTGGCGGAGCCGGTCGCCGCGATGGACCGCTCCACCGGGTTGGGGCTCACCCTGGTCGCGCTGGGCTGCGCCCTGTCGGCGGCGATCGGCGGCGCGATCCGGAGCGCCGGACGCGGCCCCCGGCTTCGGTGGCTGGGTGCGGGCGCGCTGGTCGGACTTCTCGCCGCGGCCCTGCGATGAACGGCGGATGGCGCGCGTGGCTGCGGCTCTTCGCGGTGCAGGGGACCTGGAACTACGAGCGGATGCTGGGTGTGGGGATGGGCTACGCCGCCGAGCCGCTGCTGGACGATCTCAAGACCGTGGACCCCGTGCGACACACGGAGGCCGTGGTGCGATCGGCGGAGTTCTTCAACTGTCATCCCAACCTGGCCGGCCTGGCGCTCGGCGCCACCGCGCGCGCGGAGTACGACGGCGTGCCGGGCGCCCAGATCGTGCGACTCCGAACCGCGCTCTGCAGCCCGCTGGGGGCACTGGGGGACCAGCTCTTCTGGGCGGGGCTGGTGCCGCTTCTCGTCGGGGCCGCGCTGGTGGCCGTGGTGCTGGGCGCGCGCTGGTGGGCCATGCTCGGCTTCCTGCTGCTGTACAACGCCGCCCGGGTGGCCACCGGCGTGTGGTCGCTCCGCACCGGACTCGATGCCGGCATGGGCGTCGGCGGTGCGATCGCGAAATCGTGGATCTCCGGTGCCATCGAGCGGGTAGGCCCCGCCGCCGCGTTCGCCATCGGTGTCGCCATCCCGCTGGTGGCGGCATGGTACCTGGAGGTGATCGGCTGGCCCGGTGCGCTCGGTGCGCTCGCGGTGGCGGCCACCGGCGTAGCGGTGACCCGCTGGTTCGGCGCCGCCTTGACCGCGGTGCGCTTCGCCCTTCTCGCCCTCGTCCTGCTCGTCCTCTTCCGCTGGGTGCTGCCGTGATCGAGCGAGAGGCCACCATCGTGAACCAGGACGGGCTCCACGCCCGGCCGGCGGCCAAGATCGTCCGCCTGGCGAGCACCTTCAATTGCGAGGTCGAGTTGTTCAAGGATGGCATGGCAGTGAACGCCAAGAGCATCATGGGCGTCATGATGCTCGCCGCGGAGTGCGGCAGCTCCATCACGATCCGGGCGGACGGCCCTGACGCGGAGCAGGCGGTGAAGGCGATCGGCCAGCTGGTGGCGGAAGGGTTCGGAGAGCCGTGAGCGGGTCTCGAGTGATCCGGGGAGTCGGCGTGTCGCCGGGCGTTGTGGTGGCGCCGGCGCTGATCGTCCAATGGGACTTCCCCGAGGTCCCCGACCGCGCGGTGGGTCCCGACCAGGTGGAGGACGAGGTCAAGCGCCTGCGCGAGGCCGTCGGGGAAGTCGTCGCCCACCTGAACGAGCTGGGCCAGAAGGTGCTCCGCCGCGCCGGCCCCGAGGAGGCCAGGATCTTCGACGCGCAGATCCTCATGGCCCAGGACCAGGAGTTCCTCAACTCGGTCGAGTTCCTGATCCGGAACAATCAGCTCAGCGCGGAGACGGCCTACGAGTTCAAGGCGCTGGAGCTGAGGAACCTCTGGTCGGGCGCCGCGCGCCTGCGGGAGCGCCTGGCCGACCTCAACGCCATCCAGTTCCGGATGATCAGCCGCCTGATGGGGCGGAGCGCCGCCGAGCTCGGCACCATCTCCCCCGACGAGCACGTGATCGTGGTGGCGCACGAGCTCTCGCCGGGACTCACCGTGCAGCTCGACCGGGAGCACGTCGTGGGGCTGGTGAGCGAGGAGGGGACTCGCACCGCCCACGCGGCCATCCTCGCCCACAGCCTGGGCATCCCTGCCGTCATGGGCGCCGTCGGCGCCCTGGCCCGGATTCCCGACGGCGCCACGCTGCTCCTGGACGGACAGAGCGGCGTGATCGTGCTCGAGCCCACCCTCGACGAGCTGGATGACGCCAAGACCCAGATCAGCCGCCGGAGCCGCCTCGAGCTCCAGCTCGAAGGCATCGTGGATCAGCCGGCGGTCACGCCTTCGGGGCGGCCGATCCTGCTGCAGGGCAACGTGGATCTGCCCGAGGAGATCGAGTCCGCCCAGCGGCTCGGGGCGCAGGGCGTGGGCCTGCTGCGCACTGAGTTCCTCCTCACCGGTCGTGCCACCCTGCCCACCGAGGACGAGCAGACGGCGTACTTCCGCCGCGTCGCCCTGGCCTTCCCGGGGCACACCATCGTCATCCGCTCCTTCGATCTCGGCGGGGACAAGTTCCCGGTTGCCTTCAAGTCTTCACCAGAGGCCAACCCGTTCCTGGGCTGGCGGTCGATCCGCGTGTGCCTGGATGAGCCGGAGGTGTTCCGGCCGCAGGTGCGCGCCGTGCTCCGCGCGGCCGTGGGTCGGGACATCCAGTTCATGCTTCCCCTGGTCACCCGGGTGGAGGAGGTGATCGAGGCGAAGGCGATCGTGCAGGAGGAGGCCGCCAACCTCAAGGCCGCGGGCGTGCGCGCGGCGGAGACCGTGCCGGTCGGCGTCATGGTGGAGACGCCCGCGGCCGTGCTGATCGCCGATCACCTGGCGAAAGTCAGCGCGTTCTTCAGCGTGGGCACCAACGACCTCACCCAGTACACCATGGCGGTGGACCGGGGGAACGCTCGGCTGGCCGACCGCTTCACTCCGCATCACCCATCCATCATCCGGCAGCTCCAGCAGGTGGTCGAGGTCGGGCGGGCGGCGGGCATCTCGGTGAGCGTGTGCGGGGAAATGGCCTCCGAGGCGTTGAGCGCGGTCCTTCTGATCGGGCTGGGCTACGAGCGCCTCAGTGTCTCGCCCCCGGCGCTCCCGCTGGTCAAGTGGGTGCTGCGCACGGTGCCGGACGACGTCGCCCGTCAGGCGGCGACGGCCGCTCTGGGTGCCGCCAGCGCGGAAGAGGTCTCGGCCGCGCTGCGGGAGACGGTCGGGAAGTACATCGACATCCGCCTGCTCGATCCCAGCTCGGCGTTGCCCGGAAGGGGCCGGGTGGGTAGCTTGAGGCCGTAATCGCGCCGCTCCCACCACGTTACCCCCACCGCGAGTCGCACGTTATGGCCGCTCCCAAACGCCACATCTTCACCTCCGAATCGGTGACCGAAGGGCATCCGGACAAGGTGGCGGATCAGATCTCCGACGCCGTCCTCGATGCGATTCTCGCGCGCGACCCCAACGGCCGGGTGGCGTGCGAGACGCTAGTCACGACCGGGATGGCGGTGGTGGCAGGGGAAATCACGACGACCACGTACGTGCACATCCCCGATCTGGTGCGGGAGACAATCGAGCACATCGGCTATACCGACGCGGCCTACGGGTTCGATGGACGGACCTGCGCGGTGCTCACCTCGATCGACAAGCAGTCGCCCGACATCGCCATGGGCGTGGATTCGGGGAAGGCCAAGGAGCAGGGGGCCGGCGACCAGGGCATGATGTTCGGCTACGCCACCAACGAGACTCGCGAGCGGATGCCGCTGCCCATCATGCTGGCCCACCGGATCGTGGAGCGACTGGCTGGGGTGCGGAAGGGACTGCCCGGTCACCCGCACATCGAGTGGCTGCGGCCCGACGGCAAGTCGCAGGTGTCGGTGGAGTACGAAGACGACCGGCCGGTCGCGGTGCGCACCGTGGTCGTATCCACTCAGCACGCCGAGCGGCGTGGAAGCCGGCAGCTCGCGCAGGGCACCATCCGCGAGGCCGTCATCGAAGAGGTCATCAAGCCGGTGCTCGACGCCCACGACGTGGAGTACCGCGGTACCAAGTTCCTGATCAATCCGACCGGTCGCTTCGTGATCGGCGGTCCCCACGGGGACGCCGGCCTCACCGGCCGCAAGATCATCGTGGATACCTACGGGGGCATGGCCCGGCACGGCGGCGGCGCTTTCAGCGGGAAGGACCCGTCCAAGGTGGACCGCTCCGCGGCGTACGCGGCCCGCTGGGTAGCCAAGAACGTGGTGGAGGCGAAGCTCGCACGGCGGTGCGAGGTGCAGGTGGCCTACGCCATCGGTGTGGCGCGCCCGGTCTCGGTCATGGTGCAGACGTTCGGCACCGGTGTGATCCCCGACACGCAGATCGAGCGCATCGTCAACGAGGTGTTCGACCTCACCCCGCGCGGCATCATTGACGCCCTGAAGCTCAGGCGGCCAATTTACACCAAGACCGCGACGTACGGGCACTTCGGACGGCGCCCCACCTCCGGTGTGTACCAGAACGGCACCAAGGACTACAAGATCGATCTATTCACCTGGGAGCGCACCGACCGCGTGAAGGATCTGCTGTCGGCGGCGCGATGAGGAGCTCATGAGCGTGCAGACCGAAGTCGCGAAATACGACATCCGTGACATCCGCCTGGCGGACGAGGGCAAGCGACGGACCGAGTGGGCCGAGCGGTCCATGCCGGTGTTGCGGCAGATCCGGGCCCGATTCGCCAAGGAGCAGCCGCTCAAGGGCAGCCGGCTGTCCGCTTGCCTGCACGTCACCACCGAGACCGCCAACCTGATGGCGACACTCCGGGCCGCCGGCGCCGAGATCGCCCTCTGCGCCTCCAACCCGCTCAGCACCCAGGACGACGTCGCCGCGCACCTGGTGCGCGATCACGGGGTCCACGTCTACGCCATCAAGGGCGAGGACCACGAGACTTACTACACCCACATCGCGCAGGCCCTCGCGTTCGGGCCGGACATGACCCAGGACGACGGCGCGGACCTGGTCGGGGCGCTGCACATGATCGCGCTCAACCGATTGGACGACCTGGCGCCGCCGATCCGCCGCTGGGTCGAGACCCTCTCGGCCGACGAGCGGCGCGCGCTGGTGGCGGGCGTGCGGGGCTCCACCGAGGAGACCACGACCGGCGTCATCCGCCTCAAGGCGATGGCCAAGGAAGGGGTGCTCCAGTTTCCCATTATCGCGGTCAACGACTCGAACACCAAGCACATGTTCGACAACCGCTACGGCACCGGGCAGTCCACCCTCGACGGCATCGTGCGGGCCACCAACCTGCTGCTCGCCGGGAGTAACGTGGTGGTGGCCGGATACGGCTGGTGCGGCCGCGGTGTAGCCATGCGCGCTCGGGGCGCCGGCGCCCACGTGATCGTGACCGAAGTGGATCCGCTGCCGGCGCTCGAGGCCAGGATGGACGGCTTCGAGGTGCGGCCGATGGCCGACGCCGCCCTGATCGGCGACCTCTTCATCACCCTGACCGGCAACATTCACGTCATCCGGGCCGAGCACTTCTCGGCCATGAAGGACGGCGCGATCGTCTGCAACTCCGGCCACTTCAACGTGGAGCTGGATCTCGACGGGCTGGCACGCATCGCGTCGGAGCGCCGGACGGTGCGCAACCTGGTCGAGGAGTTCGTCGTCAAGGGCCGCCGCATCGTGGTCCTGGGCGAGGGTCGTCTCATCAACCTCGCGGCCGCCGAGGGGCATCCGGCCAGCGTCATGGACATGTCCTTCGCCAACCAGGCGCTGGCGGCGGAGCTGATCGCCCGCGAGCACAAGTCGCTGAGCAAGGCGGTGCACCGGCTGCCGGCCGCGGTGGACCAGGAGATCGCACTGCTCAAGCTCCAGAGCATGGGCATCAGCATCGACACGCTCACGTCCAAGCAAGTGGAGTACCTCGCCAGCTGGGACGCGGGAACCTGAGGTTGTCTGTAGCAGTATGATCGAAGTCACCGTCGCCCACCTGGGCCTCGACCGGACCACCAACACACCGGTGGTGATCCTGCGGGAGAAGGAGGGGGCCCGGGTCCTGCCCATCTGGATCGGGCCCGCCGAGGCGAGCGCCATCGCCATGGAGCTCCAGGGCATGAAGGCCCAGCGGCCGCTGACCCACGACCTGCTCAAGCAGGTCCTCGTGGGTCTCGGCGGCGACCTCCGGCGGGTCGTGATCAGTGCGGTGAAGGAGAACACCTACTTCGCCGAGCTGCTCATCCGGCGCGACGATCAGGTCTTCCAGGTGGACGCGAGGCCCTCGGACAGCATCGCGCTCGCCCTGCGGATGCGCGCGCCGATCTTCACCAGCGACCAGCTGCTCGATCAGAACGGGGTCGAGACCGACGAGCCCTCGCCCAACCCCTCGCTCGAGGCGGACAAGCTCAAGGAGTACCTCGAGAAGATGGATCCGCAGGATTTCGGGAAGTTCAATCCCTGAAGCTTTCCTTCGCGCTCCTCACATTTCTTGCCGCACCTCTTGCCGCCCAGTCCGTGACGGGGCGGGTGCTGCGCCCCGCGGGCGAAGACAGCATCCCCGTGCCGGGTGTACGGGTCGTGCTTCACCGGGTCGGCGAGGCGGAGCAGGGTCCCGTCGACTCCATCGCCAGCGGCCCCGACGGAGGGTTCCGATTCACGCTGGTGCGTGATACGTCCGTGCTCTACCTGCTGAGCGCACGGTACCATGGCATCGAGTACTTCTCGTTCCCGCTCGACCGTGCCGCCCATCGCGACCCGGCACCCGTGACGCTGATCGTTCGCGACACGTCGAGCCGGGTGTTGGTCACCCTGTCGACCCGTCACGTCGTGGTCCCGCGCCCGGGTGACGACGGGACTCGAGACGTGCTCGACCTGGTACTGCTGGTCAACCAAGGCACCGAGACGAGAGTGGCACCCGACTCACTGAGTGCCTCCTGGGCCGGCCTGCTGCCGCCGAAGAGCGAGGGGCTGGAGCTGGGGGAGAGCGACGTCTCCCCCGATGCCGTGACCCGCCGGGGCGACTCGGTGATCGTGTCGGCGCCCATTTCACCGGGAGAGAAGCAGCTCGCCTTCCAGTATCACCTGCCCGCCGGACGGCAGACCATCGAGCTCCCGGTGGGCGCCGAGCCGGTGGCGCTCAATGTGCTGCTCGAGGAGCCGAACGCGAGCGCCTCGGGACCGGGACTCGCCGCCGCGGACAGCCAGGCCATCGAGGGCCGTTCGTTCCGCCGCTGGACCGGGGACGTGCCGGCGAACGCCGTCATCCGCATCAGCCTCCCTGGCACGAGGGGATCCTCCGCGCCGGTGATCGCCGCCCTGGTCAGTGTGCTCGCGCTGGCGCTGCTGCTGGCGGGCTGGCGGATCCTGCCCCGACGCGCGGTGGCCGCGGCGCCACCCGGCCGGCGCGACGACGCCGACCTGCTCCTCAACGAGGTCGCGGCGCTGGACGCGCGTTACCAGGGCAGGGAGGCGGAGCTCCCGCCGGAGGAGTGGGCCCGCTATGTCGCGCATCGTGCGGCGCTCAAGGCCGAGGTCGCGGCCGCCCTTGCCCGGGAATCCCGCGGCCCGTAAACTTGCCGCGCGGTCACTCGATCGCACGCGAGCGGGGACGCTCGGAAGCCGGTGCGACTCCGGCGCGGCCCCGCCACTGTGACGGGCACACCACTCCGCTCACGACGCCACTGGGTAACCGGGAAGGCGAGCGGAGGCCCGAAGCCAGGAGACCTCTCCGCTCGCGCCACCAATCACGCCCTCCGGGGGGAGGGATGGGTGGCCCCATCGCATTCAGCCGTCCCATCGTCCGCCGTCTCGTCCTCGCCGTCGCGCCGGCGCTGCTCGCCTGCGGGACGCCCGCCGCAGGAACCGGCGGTACCGTCGTCGTGGTGGACGACGCGGGTGACTCGGTGTCCGTGCGAGCCCCTGCCTCGCGGGTGGTCTCGCTGATCCCCGCCACCACCGAGCTCCTCTTTGCGATCGGCGCAGGTTCGGCGGTGGTCGGCCGCACCGAGTGGTGCGACTATCCGCCGGAAGCGCTCCGCGTGACCAACCTCGGTCCGGGTATCAATCCCAACCTCGAGGCCGTTCTCTCCGTCCGGCCCGATCTCGTCGTGCTCTATAACTCGGCCCAGCACGCGGCGGCGGCCGCCAGGCTGCGCGAGCTAGGCATCCCGGCTCTTCGGATCAACACCGACGCGCTTGCCGATGTCGGCCGGGTGGGCCGGCTGCTCGGCCGGCTGACCGGTCACCTGTCCGGAGCGGACTCCATGAGCGCCGCGTTCGACATCGCGCTGGCCGCGGCCGGCGCCACCCGACGCCGTGAGCGGAGACCGCGGGTCCTGATCCTGGCCTGGGAGCAGCCGCCGATGACGCTGGGGCGGGGCAGTTTCCTGAGCGAACTGGTGGAACGGGCCGGGGGCGAGAACCTCTTCGGCGACGTCGCGAGCTCCTCGGCGCCGGTGAGCATCGAAGCGGTGAGCGCGCGCGACCCCGACCTGATCCTCACTGCCGCGAACGGGCCTGCGAGCATCGTCGACCGTCCCGAGTGGCAGGTGGTGCGCGCGGTGCGCGAGCGGCGGCTGCTTCGCATCTCGGGCACGGAGTACGACCGTCCAGGCCCACGGTCGCCGGGGGCCATCCGGGCGCTGGCGGCGCGACTCCGCGAGGTGGCGCCATGAGGAGGGCCCGGATCGCAGCCTTGCTCGCTTTCGTGGCCGTCTCACTGGTCCTGGGGCTGGGCGCGGGCACGGTGCCGCTCGGACCGGGCGAAGTGTGGCGCGGGTTGTGGAGTGCCGATGCGCCCGCATCGGTGATCGTGCGCGAGCTCCGACTGCCCCGGGTGCTGCTCGCCTTCCTGGTGGGAGGGAGCCTTGCCGTGTGCGGAGCCGCGCTCCAAGCGATGATCCGGAACCCGCTGGCCGAGCCCTATCTCCTCGGGCTCTCCGGCGGAGCCGGGCTCGGCGCCGTACTCGCTCTGGCCTCCCGCGCCGCCGGGCCGTGGGCCGTACCCGTCGCCGCCTTTGCCGGCGCCCTCGCCGCGGTGGGGCTGGTCTACCGGCTCAGCCTCGTCGCCGGACGGCGACTGGATCCCAGGATCCTGCTGCTCTCGGGCGTAGTGGTGGGCGCCTTCGCCGGCGCGCTCATGAGCGCGATCATCGTGCTCTCCGACGCACCCACCGTGCGCAACGCCTTCCTCTGGCTGCTAGGCGGGTTCGGCGCGGCCTCGTGGCAGGCGCTCGCGGTGTTCGCCGCCTACGCCGTCGTACCCCTGGCGGCGATCGGATTGAGCGCGCGCGCGCTCGACCTCATCGCGCTGGGCGACGAGCCGGCCCACCATCTCGGTGCCGACGTGGATCGCGTCAGGCGCCTGGTGTATGTCTGCACGGCGCTCCTCACCGCGGCCAGCGTCGCCGCCTGCGGCATCATCGGCTTCGTGGGCCTAGTGGTTCCGCACGCGGTTCGCACCCTGGCACGGCCGCTGCACCGCACGCTGCTCCCCCTGGCGTTCGCCGGCGGGGGCTCGTTCCTCGTTCTGGCGGACGTGGTGGCGCGCACGGTCGCACGCCCACTGGAGCTCCCCGTGGGTGTGATTACGGCGCTGGTCGGCGTTCCCATCTTCGCGGTCCTGCTCCGGAGGAGCGTCGCATGAGCCTCCTGGAAGCACGCGACGTAGTCGTCCGGTACGGGCAAGGGCGGCCGGCTCTCGACGGCGTCAGCTGCGCGGTGCGCGGAGGCGAGCTCCTCGGTGTCGTCGGACCCAACGGAAGCGGCAAGACCACCCTCGTGCGCGTGATCAGCGGCCTCCTCCGGCCCGAGGGCGGGGAAGTGATGGTCGATGGACGCCCGCTGCCGCGCTGGAAGCGCGCGGAGCTTGCCAGCGTGCTTGCCGTCGTTCCTCAAGGAGAGGCGGTGACGTTCCCGCTTCGAGTCGATGAGGCCGTGATGCTGGGACGCTACGCGCGACTGGGACCGCTGGCCGCCCCTGGGGCGAGGGACCGGGCTGCGGTGGCGGAGGCGCTCCTGCGCTGCGATGTCGCCGAGCTGGCCGGACGCTCCATCGACACGCTCAGCGGTGGAGAGTGGCAGCGGGTACGGCTGGCCCGCGCCCTCGCGCAGGAGCCCGGCGTGCTCGTGCTGGACGAGCCCACGACCTCGCTGGACATTCGCCACGAGATGGAGTTGTTCGAGCTGGTGCGCCGTCTGGTGGACGGGGGGCTGGCCGGACTGGTCATCACCCACCATATCAACCTGGCCGCCCGCTATGCGGATCGGATCCTGCTGCTGAGTGCGGGTCGGGTCGCCGGCGAAGGACCTCCGGCGGCCGTGCTGCAGGAGCACACGCTCCGTGCCGTCTTCGACTGGCCCCTGGCCGTGACCACCTGGCGCGACGGCTCGCCCCAGGTCGTCCCGCTGCGGCCGGACGGGTCGGAAGGCCGCTAGCCCGGGCCGGATCGGGCGAATGCGCCTACCTTTCGGGTGTCACCCGTGAGCTACCCCGCCCGGAGTTCCATGCCTCGACACGCGCCCATCGCGCTTGCCCTCGGTCTGCTCCTCGGTTGCGCGGACACCAACGCACTGCCGCCGGATCCGGTGGAGCTGCTCGTGGTGGCCAACAGCCAGGTCAACAGTGTGACGATCGTTCCGCTGGATCCGGCGGACGCGATCATGAACGTCCCGCTCAGCACCCCGAGGGGCAGGCCGATGACCGTCGCCGCCTTCGAGCGCTACGCCCTGGTGCCGTTGGGGGATCTGGACCAGGTCGCCGTGGTCGACCTCCAGCAGGGTACGCTGGTGCAGCGGATCCCCCTCCCACCCGGGGCGGGGGCGGCGGGCGCGATCATGCTGGATGACGTGATCGGCTACGTGGCGAACTCCCATCGCAATACCATCTCGCAGATCAACGCGCTGACCGAGCACATCGCGGAGATACCCGTAGGCGTCAGCCCCCAGGGCTTCGCCTTCGCACGAGGACGCCTGTTCGTGCTCAACGGCAACCTGGATTCGACCGGGGAGCCGGTCGGGGCCAGCTGGCTGACGGTCATCAATCCCGCGACCAATACCCTCGCGCCCGGCATCGACTCGGTTCCACTGACCGGCCCCGGCTATGCCGCGTTCGCCACGGTCGGCGGTGACGGTCTCATCTACATCGTGAACCGCGGCCGCTCTACCACGGCCGAAGGACGGCTCTCCGTGGTGGACCCGCTGGAACGGAAGGAAGTGGCGAGCTTCGCCGGTCTCGGGCTTCAGCCCGGGCAGGTCGCTACCGACGGCGGCGCGCGGGTGTTCGTGAGCTCGCAGACCGAGGGCCTGCTCGAGTTCAACACCGACAGCAACGCGGTGGTTCGGGGTGAAGGCGAGGGGGTTCCCATCCCGACCAACAGCGGCGTCGCGGTGGACCGCGACGGCCTGGTGTACGCCATCGAGGCGGGCGCCTGTGACCCCGGGCGGCCGGGCTTCGCGCACGTGCTGGACCAGGATCTGGTGTCGGTCCGGGTGATCCAGCTGGGCCGCTGCTCCGCGGGTGCACAAGTGGTGCGGATCGGGGTGGAGGCGGCGGGCGGTCAGTGAGCGCGACCCCTATCTTTCCTGCATGCCACAGATCGACTCGCCGGCGATCGTCCTCTCCACCCTTCGCTACAGCGAGACCTCGAAGATCGTGCGGCTGGCCACCAGGGAGAACGGGGTGCAGAGCGCCATCGCCAAAGGCGCGCTGCGGTCCCGCAGCAGGTTCGGGGCTGCGCTTCAGTTCCTGAGCGAGGGGCAGGCGCGGCTCCTGGTGAAGGAGCATCGCGAGCTCCACATCCTGGCGAGCTTCGATCTCATACGACTGCACGCGGGGCTCGCCGCGGACCTCGAGCGCTACGCCACCGCCTCCGCTCTCGCGGAGGTGATGCTCCGGTTCGCGCCCGCGGATCCCCACCCCGAGAGCTACGACCTCCTGCGCGAGGCGCTTGGCCTCCTGGAGATCGCGCCGGCGGCCGAGCTGGAGCCGCTGGGCTTCCGCGCACTCTGGCAGCTGGTGAGCGCGCTTGGCTTCGCCCCGGCGCTCGACGCATGCGTGCGGGACGGGACCCCGCTCCCTCTCGAGGGCGGGCTGGCCTTCAGCACCAGCGAGGGCGGGGCCCTCTGCCCCGAGTGCGCGGCGGGGCATGGCGCCACCCAGCTTCCCGCCGATGCCCGGGCGGACCTCGGTGCGCTGCTGGATCCAGGCGCGGTCCTGCCGCGGCTGGATCGGCGTCACGCCGAGTCGCATCGCCGCCTGCTGGCCCGCTACATCCGCTACCACCTCGGCGAGGGCGCCGAGCTGCCGGCGCTGGAGTTCTGGCTCCGGCGGCCGTGGATGGCCGCGTGATCGTCGGCACTGCCGGCCACATCGACCACGGCAAGTCGGCGCTGGTGGAAGCACTCACCGGCCGCGCCATGGACCGGCTCGCCGAGGAGCGGCGCCGGGGCATCACCATCGACCTGAACTTCGCGCCGCTCCAGCTCGGCGGCGGCACGGTCGTCGGCGTGGTGGATGTCCCCGGTCACGAGGACTTCGTGCGAACCATGGTGGGCGGGGCGTCAGGCGTGGATCTCGCCTTGCTCGTGGTCGCGGCCGACGAAGGCATCATGCCGCAGACGCTCGAGCACCTCGCCATCCTCGAGCATCTTGGCGTGCCCTGCGGGATCCCGGTGCTCACGAAGTCCGATCTGGTGGATCGCGACTGGCTCGAGCTGGTCGCGACTGATCTGAGCGAGCGTCTGAGCGGCTCTCGTGTGGCGTTCGGGCCCACACTCGTCGTTTCCGCCAAGACGGGTGAGGGGGTCGAGGAATTGCGAGGGTCTATCGCCGATCGTGCGAGAAGCTGGTCGCCTCGTGCATCTGGCGATCTTTTCCGCCTTCCGGTGGACCGCGTGTTCTCTCTCGCGGGGGTGGGCACCGTGGTCACCGGGACCGCGTGGTCGGGGCGGGTTCGGTGCGGCGACGAGGTCGCCCTGCTGCCTGGCGGCTCGACTGCGAGGGTTCGGTCGATCCAGGTGCACGGCCGGGACGTGGAGCGAAGCGAGCCGGGGTTGCGGACCGCGGTCGGACTCGTCGGCATCGCCCGGGAAGAGGTGAGTCGCGGGACCGTGCTCGTCGCCTCCGGCGACCCCTGGGCGTCCACCACGGCGCTCGACGTCGAGCTGGAGCTGGACGCCTCGGCGCCCAGGCCGGTGGTCCAGCGGACGCGGGTCCGTGTGCTTCACGGCACGGCGGAGATCCTCGCGCGGATCCTGCCGAGAGCCCCGATTGCGCCGGGAGAACGCGGCCACGCCCGCCTCGCGCTCGAAGCGCCTCTGGTAGCGCGTGGGAACGATCGCTTCGTCATTCGGAGCTACAGCCCGGTCCAGACGATCGGTGGGGGTATCGTGCTCGATCCGCTGCCACCACTGCGACGTCCGCGATGGACGGCCCAGCTCCAGGCCAGCGAGACTGCTCGACGGGTGGTAGGACTGGTCGAGCGACGACCGGCCGGAGTGCCCACGCGGCTATTACCCGTGTTGCTCGGCCTTACCCCTTCGGACGCGCGTGCGGCTGCGGCCGGCGCCGGCGAGCTGCGCGAGGTCGGCGGGCTCTGGATTCCGACTGACCTGCTGGCCCGGGCGGCCACCCGGTGCCTGGATCTCCTCCGGCGTTTTCACCGCGAGCAGCCGCTGGAGCGGGGCATGCCGCTCGAAACCCTGCGGAGATCGCTGGCTGCGCCGGAGCCGGTAGTCGAGGCCGTCCTGGAGGAGCTGGCGCGTAGCGGCCGGATGCGCCGCCTGGACGGACTCGCTGCCCTCGCGGGGTTCACACCCCGGGCAGCCGGCGGGGAAGGCGCGGTCACCGAGATCGTGGCCCTCCTGGAGGAGGCGGGTCTCACCCCGCCGAACGTGGCCGAGCTGGAGCGACGAACCGGGCGACGGGACGTGGAGGGGATTCTGCGGCTCGCCGCCGCGGCCGGAAAAGTCGAGGCGGTCGAGCGGGACCGCTATTTCGCCCGCGGCGCGCTGGACCGGTTTGTCGCCGTTCTGCGGGGAGAAGGGGGGGCGGAGTCGATCGTCCCCTCCGAGCTCCGCCAGCGGCTTGGGATCAGCAGAAAGTACTTGATCCCTTTGTTGGAATGGGCGGATTTGCGGGGGTTTACGGAGTGGGAAGGCGACGTCCGGCGGGTGCGGGCTCCGCGCCACGCTTGACACCCAAACCGGCGTTCAGCCATTTTGCCAGTGATTACGTCTATTGTGTCCGCTATCTCGGAGGTGCCCACCGTTTTACACCGTGTATTGAAGAGGAGCGCCCATGGTCCGCTTTGCGTGGCCGGGGTGGTTGCTCGGACTTCTGGTGGGCATCGGCTCTCCCGCTGCGGCACAGGCGAACCTTCCCCCGCCACGGATCGAGTTGAAGGAGAACTACCCCAATCCTTTTTTCCCGGCGACGACGATCCCCTTCACGATCTCCAGCGAGGTCTGCGCCAGGGGACATCAGCCGGTGGTCAGCTTGAAGATTTACAACGTGCTGGTCCAGATGGTCGCAATCCCGGTGCTGGCCGACGGCTCGGCCGAGCGGCTCGACAGCCTTCGACTCCGGTGCGGTGAGTACCGGGCGCATTGGGACGGGAAGTATCTCGACGGGAAAGGCGAGGCGACTGCGGGGATCTACTACTACCAGCTCACCGTTGACGGTG
>DATLHD010000013.1:0-8162 GCA_035540075.1 Gemmatimonadales bacterium | reverse complement strand
GGCTGGACGGGCTCCGGCTGGACGGGCTCCGGTTGGGGCGACGGCATGTAGGTCACGGTCGCGGTCGGCTGCGACTGCACTTGGTGCGCGATCGGAACTGCGGGTTCGGGCGCGGGCAAGGGCGCGCTGGGCTCCGCGGGGGCAGGCCGCCTGGCCCAGGGGAGAGGTTCGGGAATCACGAGGACGGGAAGATCGCGGAGGACCTCCTGCTGCATCGCGACCACCGGCGACACGACTGGCGCAGGGACCTTCGGCGCGGGCGCCGGCTTCGGCTCGGCGGGATGCTCCGCTGTGTGCGGCTCCAAGCGAGCCTTGCTGAGCGGCTTCGTGGGCACAGGGGACGGCGTCTTGGGATGGGCGGAGCTCGCAGCGGGCAACTCCAACGCCTTCTTGTAGTGCGGGTGCAGCCCGATCGGGAGCCACTTCTGCGAGGCGTTGTGATAAATCCGGGCGCGCGGCGTGACCAGTCCGTTCCGGATGGCCACGGCCAGCTCCTCCATGGTACGGAAGACGGTCTCCTCGCCTGGAGTGACTTCGATCCGGTACATGAATCCGTCCTCTGCGCGGGCCCGTGGGATCACGCGAGTGACGCCAATTTCGTGCTCGGGGTCGCTGCATGTTCCTGCATGAATTCAGGCTCGAATCCGGCCTCCTCCAAGACCGCCCGCGCACGATTGAACTGACGGCGAGGGCTCATGTTAGCGTATCGCCCACCGATCGCGGCCCCTGCCGGGCGCGCCGCTCGCGCCGGACGAGCGCTCTCGTAGATTGCACGAGATGAAGGCTCCCTCCGCCGGCCGCGCACGCCGGTGAGCGCGCTCGCCGCCGAGCGGGTCGTGAAGCGCTTCGGCGCGGTCGTCGCCCTCGACGCGGTCTCGCTCGAGGTGGGGCGCGGAGAGTGCCTCGGCGTGATCGGCGAGAGCGGGTCCGGGAAGACAACCCTCCTGCGCTGCTTCAACCGGCTGGTCGAACCCGACGCGGGTCGCATCCTCGTGGGCGGCGCCGACGCGGCCACGTTGGACCCCATCGCGCTCCGGCGAGGCACCGGCTACGTCCCCCAGGATGGCGGGCTGCTGCCGCATTGGGCTGTGCGGCGCAATGTCGCGTTGGTCCCGTGGCTGCTCGGCTCGGCGCCGGCGGATGCCGCCGCCGAGCGTGCGCTGCGACTGGTGGGCCTGGAGCCCGAGCGCTTCGGGGACCGCCGGCCCCGCGAGCTCTCCGGCGGCCAGCGTCAGCGGGTGGCGGTCGCGCGCGCGCTCGCCGCCGGTCCCGAGGTGGTGCTGCTCGACGAGCCGTTCGGCGCGCTCGACGCGATCACCCGCGCGGATCTCCAGACCGTTTTCCTCGGCATCCGCCGCGAGCTGGGACTGACCGCCGTGCTCGTCACCCACGATCTCGCGGAGGCCTTCCTCTTGGGCGACCGGATCGCCGTGCTCCGCGCGGGACGAGTGGAGCAGGTCGGCACCGCCGCCGAGTTGCGCGCCACCCCCGCCACGCCGTACGTGCGCGAGCTGCTCGAGCGAGCTCGCGTCGCCTGATGGGGCCCACGGCGCTGCTCCTGTTGCTGGCCATCCAGGCCGCGCCGTCGCGGCCGGTGGTGATCGCGTCCAAGCCGTTCGGGGAGTCGTACGTCCTCGCCGAGATTTTCGCTCAGCTGCTGGAGGCGCGCGGAGTCGCAGTGGATCGTCGTCCCGGCCTCGGCGCGACCGAGATCGCCTTCCAAGCGCTGCGCAGGGGGGCGATCGACGTCTATCCCGAGTACACCGGCACCGGGCTGCTCGCCATTCTGAAAGAGCCGCCCAGGCGCGATCCTCGCGAGGTGTACGATCGGGTCAGCCGCGAGTTCCGCCGCCGCTGGAGCCTCCGCTGGTTGCCGCCGCTGGGCTTCGAGAACACCTACGCCATCGCGGTGCGGCGAGAGACCGCGGAGCGATACCGGCTCGAAACCCTGAGCGACCTGGCCCGCGTGGGTCCGGAGCTCCGCGCCGGCCTCACGGCGGACTTCATCGGCCGCCCGGACGGGCTGCCGGGCCTCGCGCGCGCGTACGGCCTCCGCTTCGCCGAAGTGCGCGCACTGCTCCCTGCGGTGAAGTACCAGGCGCTCGCCGCCGGCAAGGTGGACGTGATCGACGGGTACTCGACCGACGGATTGATCGCGCGCTACGATCTCGTGGTGCTGGAGGACGACCGGCGGTTCTTCCCGCCGTACGAGGCGGCGGCCCTGGTGGGCCGCGGTCTCGCGGAGCGGCGCCCCGACGCGATTGCGGCGCTGACGGAGCTGAGCGCACGGCTGGACGTGGCCACCATGCGCGGTCTCAACCAGCGGCTCGAGGTCGAGGGCGAGCCGGTGGAGCGCGTGGCGGCCGATGCGCTGGCCGACCTGGGACTCACCGCGCCGGTCGGTGAGCCAACCATTGCGGTCGAGGGCCACAGGCAGGGCCTCGCGCGCTATCTCCTCGATCGTCGGCGCGACCTGCTGCGCATGACGGCGCGGCATCTGCTGCTGGTGGCGCTCTCGCTCGCCGCGGCCGTGGCGGTGGCCGTGCCGCTCGGCGTCGGCCTCGAGCGCTTCTCCCGGGGAGCGGAGGCCACCGTGCGTGCGGTGGGCCTGTTCCAGACCATCCCCGGCATCGCGCTGATCGCGTTCATGATCCCGCTGCTGGGCATCGGCGTCCTGCCGGCAGTCGTGGCGCTGTTCCTCTACTCGCTCTATCCCATCCTGCGGAACACCTGGACCGGCGTGCGCGACGCGGCGCCCGACGCGGTCGCGGCGGCCACCGCACTCGGCATGACGCCGGGGCAGGTTCTCCGCCATGTACGGTTGCCCCTCGCCTCTCCCGTCATCATGGCCGGCATCCGGACGGCAGGGGTGATCAACGTAGGGACGGCCACACTGGCCGCCTTCATCGGTGCGGGTGGGCTGGGCGACCCTATCGCCGCCGGTCTGGCGCTGTCCGACACCCACATGATCCTCTCCGGCGCCATCCCCGCCGCCCTGCTGGCGCTCGGGGTGGATGCGCTGCTCGGCGGGGTCGAGCGGGTGGTGCGTCCGGCGATGTAGCGGACCGCACCCGCGCTTGACGCCCGCTCGCGCGTCCGGGTAGGATAGGGCCCGCCATGCGCCTGAACCCGTTCCGCGCGGTCTGTCCGCCGCCCGCTCTCGCCCCTCAGGTGGCTTCCGTCCCCTACGACGTGGTGAATCGTGGGGAGGCGGCCGAGCTGGCCCGAGGCAATCCGCACAGCTTCCTGCACGTCGGTCGCTCCGACATCGACCTGCCGGAGGACCTGGATCCCTACGACGCGCGGATCTACCGGCGCGCCCGCGAAGCACTGGACGAGCTGCTGGCGCGAGGCACGCTGCTCCGCGACCCGGAGCCGCGGCTCTTCGTCTATCGCCAGATCATGGACGGCCGGCCGCAGACGGGGGTGGTGGGTTGCGTGCACGTGGACGACTACGAGCACGACGTCATCCGCAAGCACGAGAAGACCCGGCAGGACAAAGAGGACGACCGCACCCGCCACGTCCTCACCCTCAATGCCAACGCGGAGCCGGTCTTCCTCACCTACCGCGGGCGGGTGGAGATCGACCGGATGGTCGAGGCGATCACGCCGACGGCGCCGCTCTACGACTTCACCACTCTCGACGGTGTCCGGCACACGGTCTGGCGGGTGCCGGACTCGTGGGCGTTGGCCCGGACCTTCGACCCGGTGCCCCTGGCCTACGTCGCCGACGGGCACCATCGCTCGGCGAGCGCGTGGCGGGCGGGCAAGGAGCTCAGGGCGGGCAACCCCTCGCATCGGGGTGACGAGGAGTACAACTGGTTCCTGGCGGTGCTCTTTCCGTCCGACCAGCTCCGGATCCTGCCCTATAACCGCGTGGTTCGCGACCTCAATGGCCAGACGCCGGCCCGAGTCCTGGAACGGTTGGGCGGTCTCGGGAAGCTCTCGCCGGCGACGGACCCGGTGCCGGAGCGGAGCGGCGTCTTCGGTGTCTTCCTGGACGGCCGCTGGCAACGCCTGGAGCTGAATCCGGCCGCGATCGACCGGTTCGACCCCATCGCGTCGCTGGACGTGTCCCTGCTGCAGGACCGCGTGCTGTCGCCCATCCTCGGCATCGGCGACCCACGGACGGACAAGCGGATCGATTTCGTGGGGGGAATCCGCGGCACGGCGGAGCTGGAGCGGCGGGTGCGCTCGGGCGAGATGGCCATCGCGTTCTCGCTATTTCCGACCACGCTGGACCAGCTCATGGCGGTGTCCGATGCGGGTCACGTCATGCCGCCCAAGAGCACCTGGTTCGAGCCCAAGCTCCGGAGCGGGCTCTTCGTGCACGAGCTAAGTTAGAGCATGCTGTGTCATCCTGAGCGAAGCGAAGGATCTTGCCGGCACGAGCAGGATCCCTCGCTCTGCTCGGGATGACATTTCCGGTACAGGAGTCCCCATGAAGGTCCTCATCGCCGACAAGTTCGAGAAGGTCGGCATCGACGGTCTCAAGGAGCTCGGCTGCAGCATCGTCTCGCAGCCCGATCTCACCGCCCAGGCGCTGCCCGGGGCCGTCAAGGAGGTGGACCCCCACATCCTGATCGTGCGGGGGACCAAGGTGACCGCCGAGACCCTCAACGCGGGCACCGCCCTCACGCTGGTGATCCGCGCCGGCGCCGGCATCGACACCATCGACGTGGCCGCTGCCTCCAGCCGCGGCATCTTCGTGTCCAATTGTCCCGGCAAGAACTCGATCGCCGTCGCCGAGCTGGTGATGGGCCTGGTGCTCTCCTGCGACCGCCGCATCCCCGATCAGGTCGCCGATCTCCGGCAGGGCAGGTGGAGCAAGGGCGAGTACTCCAAGGCGCGCGGCCTCTACGGCCGGACGCTCGGTATCGTCGGGCTGGGGCAGATCGGTCGGGAAGTGGCCGCGCGGGCGCAGGCGTTCGGGATGCGGGTGCTCGCCTGGTCCCGTACGCTCACCCATGAGGAGGCCGACCGCCTTGGCATCGCCTACGCCCACAATCCGCTCGAGGTGGCGCGGCTCTCCGACATCGTCACGATCAACGTGGCGGCCACCGCGGACACGAAGCACCTGGTGAACGCGGAGTTCCTCGGGGCGATGCGGCCGGGCGCGTACCTCATCAACACCTCGCGCGGCTCGGTGGTGGACGAGACCGCGCTGGCGCAGGCGGTCGCCGACAGGAAGCTCCGGGTCGGGCTCGACGTCTTCCAGGGCGAGCCGGCGGGCGCGACGGGCGAGTTCAAGAGCGCCATCCTCGAGGTGCCGGGCATCTACGGGACGCACCACGTGGGCGCATCCACCGACCAGGCCCAGGTCGCCATCGCCCACGAGGTGATCCGGATCGTGCAGGCGTTTCAAGCCACCGGCGAGGTGCCCAACGTGGTCAACCGGCTCGCCCGCAGCTCGGCGAGCCACGTGCTCGTGATCCGTCACCGCAACCGTCCGGGCGTGCTGGCGCACGTATTCGGGGTGCTGGCCGGAGCGGAGATCAACGTGGAAGAGGTCGAGAACATCATCTATCACGGCGCCCAGGCCACGCTTGCGAGGATCCACCTCGACGGCGCGCCGGGCAACGGCGCGCTGGAGCGGATCAAGTCCGGCAACGCGGACATCATCAGCGTGGAGCTCAGCGAGATCGACGGGAGGCTTTAGACCATGAGCAAGCGAATCTTCAATTTCTCCGCCGGCCCCGCGGTCCTGCCCGAGCCCGTGCTGCGGAAGGCGCAGGAGGCGATCTGGGACGTCGCCGGCAGCGGCATCGGCATCATGGAGCACAGCCATCGGGGCAAGGTGTTCGACAAAATCCGCGACGAGGCCGAGCAGGCCTGCCGCGATCTGGCCGGCATCCCGGATAACTACCAGGTGCTGTTCCTCCAGGGCGGCGCGTCGCTCCAGTTCAGCATGGTGCCGATGAACCTGCTGCCGTCCGATCGCACCGCCGACTATCTGCTCACCGGCGTGTGGGCCCAGAAGGCGGTGAAGGAGGCCAAGATCCTGGGTGCCAAGGTGCACCTGGCGGCCAGCAGCGAGAGCACCAACTTCGACCGGATTCCGCAGGCCTCGGAGATCAAGTACTCCGAGCGGCCGGCGTACGTACACCTCACCACCAACAACACCATCTACGGGACCCAGTGGCGCTCGGAGCCCGCGGTGCCGTCGGGCGTGCCGCTCGTCGCCGACACCTCGAGCGACATGTACAGCCGCCCGATCGACGTGAGCCGCTACGGTCTGATCTACGCCGGTGCACAGAAGAACCTGGGTCCCTCGGGCGTGGTGCTGGTGATCATCCGCGACGACCTGGTGGAGGCGGGGCCCAAGACGCTGCCCACCATGCTCCAGTACCGGACCCACGCGGCCGAGAAGTCGCTCTACAATACTCCGCCGACCTTCGGGATCTACGTCATGGGCGAGGTGTTCAAGTGGATCCAGTCGCAGGGCGGGCTCAAGGCCATCGCCGAGCACAACGAGTCGAAGGCCCGGCTGCTCTACGACTTCGTCGACCAGAGCGACTTCTTCCGCGGCACCGCGCAGCCGGACAGTCGCTCGCTGATGAACATCTGCTTCCGCGCGCCGACCGAGGAACTGGAGAACAAGTTCGTGGCCGAGGCGACGAAGCGCGGGCTCGACGGGCTCAAGGGACACCGGAGCGTGGGTGGGATGCGAGCCAGCGTCTACAACGCGTGCCCCCGCGCGGCAGTGGAGGCGCTGCTCGCTTTCATGAAGGAGTTCGAGCAGGCCAATCGCGCCGCCGCGCGCGCCTGACCGCTTGCTGACCCTCTCTCGTTTTCGGAGTCTGCCGTGCTGCACCTCCTGCTCGCCGGTCTCTGCGCCTTCTCCCGGCCGACCGATCCGCCCTGCGGCGACCAGTCGCAGGGCGTCGTCGCATTCGTGGACGTCACCGTCATCCCGATGGATCGGGAGCGGCGGCTCCCCGGCCAGACGGTGGTGGTCCGCGGGGACAGGATCGTCGAGCTGGGGCCGGCCGCCAGCGTGAAGGTGCCGGAAGGGGCAACGCGCGTGGAGGGCAAGGGGAGGTTCCTGATTCCCGGCCTCGCGGAGATGCACGCGCACATCCCCGGCGGGCAGGCGTCGGACTCCGCCGTCGAGCGAACACTCTTCATGTACCTGGCCGGCGGGCTCACGACCGTGCGCGGCATGCTCGGCCATCCGCGCCACCTGGAGCTGCGGGCACGGGCTGCGCGGGGCGAGCTGCTGAGTCCGACCATCTACGCGGCCGGTCCGTCGCTCAACGGCAACAGCATCCCCGATCCGGCGGCGGCCCGGAAGGCGGTGATCGAGCAGAAGGAGGCAGGCTACGACCTGCTCAAGATCCATCCTGGCGTGAGCCGTGAGGCGTTCGACACGCTGGTGGCGACGGCGCGGCGCGTGGGGATCCCGTTCGCAGGGCACGTGCCGACGGAGGTCGGTGTCGCCCACGCGATCGAATCGAGGTACGCCACGATCGAGCACCTGGACGGCTACATCGAGGCGATGATCCAGGAGGGCGCGCCGGTGACCGCCGAGCAGTCGGCCTTCTTCGGCCTCAACCTCGGCGAGCACCTGGACGAGTCGAAGCTCCCCGCGCTGGTGGAGGCGACGAAACGGGCGGGCGTCTGGAACGTGCCGACGCAGGTGCTGCTGGAGAACCTGGTGCTGGTCGGGAGCAGCACCGAGCTGGCGCGGCGGCCCGAGATGCGCTACGTCGCCCCGGAGATGCTGGCCCAGTGGGCCCAGGAGAAGGACGGCATGCTCGCGGAGACCGGGTCCACGCCCGAGTCCGCCCGACGGACCATCGAGGTACGCCGCCACCTCATCAAGGCGCTGCACGCGGCCGGCGCCGGACTTCTGCTGGGTTCCGACGCGCCACAGATCTACAACGTGCCGGGCTTCTCGACCCACCGGGAGCTGGAGTCGCTGGTGGCCGCCGGGCTCACGCCGTACCAGGCGCTGGAGACCGGCACCCGCAACGTGGCGCGCTACTTCGGGAGCGAGCGGGAGACGGGGACGATCGAGCGTGGCAAGAGGGCCGACATGGTCCTGCTGGAGGCCGATCCGCTGGTGGACATCCGGAACACGACGAAGCGGGAGGGGGTGATGGTGCGCGGGCGCTGGCTGTCGCGGGAGGAGATCGAGCGGAGGCTGACCCCGCCCCGGT
>DATLHD010000012.1:0-13931 GCA_035540075.1 Gemmatimonadales bacterium | reverse complement strand
CTCGGAGAAGCGCGCGACGCTTCGGGCAGTCCGGTCGAGCGGCTTGCCGGGCACGATGTAGCCGTAGCCGGTCTCGGGGCGCGAGGGGACGATCCCCACGGTGACGAGCCGGTCGTGGCCCCGCGCGGCCGCGAGCGCGAGCTCGGCGGTGCTGCGGAACGCGGCGGCGTCTCCCACGGCCCAGTCGGCGTGAAGCGAGAGCACTTCGGCGTCGGGATCGCGGCGCCGCGCTTCCCACGTAGCCCAGATGAGCGCCGGCGCGGTGGATGCGGCGCGCGGCTCGACCAGGATGTTCTCGGGCGGAAGCTGGAGCCGCTCCTGGAGTCGCGCGGCCAGCCCGGCACCGGCGACGACGAGTGTCCGCTCGCGCGGGATCAGGCCGGCGAGACGATCCACCGATTCCTCCGCGCTCGAGCCGGGACCGGTGAGCGGGAGCAGCTGCTTGGGATTCTCCGGTGTGCTGAGCGGCCAGAACCTGGTGCCGGCGCCGCCGGCGAGGAGCACGGCCCACCGCATCAGCGGCTCACAGGAGCCCCGCCAGGGCGGGGCCGTGCTGCCGGAGGTCGTAGAGCACGGGGCCGATATCGCTCTCCGGTCGCGCGAGGATCGCGAGCCAGTCGGCGCCGCCGGCCCGGGCGAGCACCAGCGGACCGCGCGCGAAGTCGAGCACCGCCAATCGGAGCTCGCCCCGGCTCGTGTCTTCGCCGAGCCTGCCGGCGTACTGGGCGAGCGTCGCGGCCAGGGCCGCCACGGTCTCGGGCTCGAAGCCGGTGCCGGCGTGCTCGATCGGCAGGCCTTCGCCGCTCAGCAGCAACGCTCCCTGCACCCCGTCGCGCGCCGCGAGACCGCGCAGCACATCGGCGAGACCGGTCATTCATGGCACTCCGTATCGCGGGAGGAAAAGGTGAGGCAACGTAGGCGGTCCCGAGGTGCGAAGTCAAGAAACCATGCGCGGTTGACCCGGCTCGACTCCGCTCTTAACCTTCCCCTTCTATGCCGAGAATCCGCCACCTGTCACAGCTCCTCGCGCTGACCGCCCTGGCCGCGTGCGGCGGCAGCGACAGTCTGCCCGATCCGACCAGCGAGAACTTCGTGGACACGGTGACCGTCGGCTCCCTGACCGATACGCCGATCACCACGGCCAGCGGCTTCTCGGTGAGCACCGGTGCCGTCCGCACCGACCTCGACCCCGGGTTCGACTTCGCCTACGACATCGAAGGCCCGCCGGAAACCGGGCGCAAGGTCATCCTGCCGCGCGCCGTCCTCGGGATCACCTCGAGCGGCACCGCAGAGCCCGGCGTGATGCGTCAGGAGCAATCTTTCGACGACATTCACGCCGCGCCGAGCAACGGGTACGTCACCGACTCGACGATCACGGTCGCGCTGGGCGAGCGCTACGTCGTCCGCTCGCGAGTGGTCTGCGACCTCGGCGTGCCGATCTACGCCAAGGTCGAGATCATCGGCTTCGACGACAATTCGCTGGTGCTGAAGCGGCTCAAGAACGTCAACTGCGGTTACCGCAGCCTCGAGCCCGGCCTCCCGGACAGCTGACCACCCGTGATCGATCTCAAGCGCCTGCGCCACCGACCCGTCGAGGCGGCGGAGCAGGCCGGCGCGACTGCCCTCGGGATCCTGGCGCAGGCGGTGGACGCGCTGCTCGGGCTCGACCGCGAACGGCGCGAGCTGCTGGTGCGGGCCGAAAAGCTGAAGGCGGAGCGCAACGCCGCGTCCGAGGAGGTGGCCCGACGCAAGCGGGCTAAGGAGCCGGCCGACGAGTTGATGACGCAGCTGAAGGCGTCGGGGGACGAGGTCAAGACGCTCGACGCCCGCCTGCGGGACATCGAGGCCGACCTGGAGCGGCAGGCGATGTCGCTGCCCAATTTCCCCGCGGAAGGAACGCCGGACGGCGATGCCTCGGCCAACCGCATGGTCCGCGCGTGGGGTGAGCCGCCGATTTTCCACTTCCAGCCCAAGCCGCATTGGGAGCTTGCCGCCGACCTTGGCATCCTGGACCTGCCCACCGGCGCCAAGCTCACCGGCTCGGGCTTCCCGGTGTTCCGCGGCCTCGGCGCGAAGCTGGGCCGCGCCCTCGCGGCGTTCATGCTCGATCTGCACACCCGGGAGCACGGCTACACCGAAGTGGCGGTGCCGTACCTGGTGAACCGCGCCACGCTGACCGGCACCGGTCAGCTGCCCAAGTTCGAGGAGGACCTCTACGGCTTCCCGGCCGACGATCTCTTCCTCATCCCCACGGCAGAAGTTCCGGTGACGAATCTCCACCGGGACGAGATCCTCGAGGGTGACCTGCTGCCGTTCGGCTATGTGGCCTTCACCCCCTGCTTCCGCCGCGAGGCCGGTGCCCATGGCAAGGACACCCGGGGGCTGATCCGGGTGCACCAGTTCGACAAGGTCGAGCTGGTCCGCTTCTCGCGGCCCGAGGACTCCGACGCGGAGCACGAGCGTCTCACCGGGCACGCCGAGACGGTGCTGCGGCGGCTGGAGATCCCCTATCGGGTCGTGGAGCTCGCTGCCGGCGATACGGGATTCGCGAGCGCGCGCACGTTCGACCTCGAGGTGTGGGCCGCCGGCGTCGGGACCTGGCTCGAGGCTTCCAGCTCCAGCACCTTCACCGATTTTCAGGCCCGCCGCGCCAACATCCGCTTCCGCCGGGAGCCGCGCGCCAAGCCGGAGTTCGTCCATACCCTGAACGCCTCGGGCGTCGCCTTCCCACGCACCATCATCGCGCTGCTGGAGAACAACCAGGCGGCCGACGGGTCGGTGCGCGTGCCGGAGGCACTGGTGCCGTACCTCGGTGTCGACCGCCTGGCTTCGCCCGCCTAAGGAGCGCTTCCGCCAGGTCGCGCCGACGGTGGCCGTGCTCCTGGTCGCCGTCCTGTCCGGTCTGAGCCTCGGGACCGGCCTCCTCATCATCCGCCACTTCAAGGCCGACGCGACCGCCACCAGCCGGCTCTACTCCGGCGTCTTCGGCGGCCTCAACGACCCCGACCCCGGCTCGGAGGCGGAAGCGCTGCTGCGGCTGGGCGAGGAGGTTCGGGCCATGGGCCTCCCGCTGGTCATCACGGACAGGAGCGGTCGCGTGACGGCAGCGGCCAACCTGCCGTTCGAGGCCTCGCTGGACGATCCGCGGGTGTTGAAGTACGCCGCCAAGCTCGACCGCCAGAACCCTCCCATCGTGGATGCGATCGGCACGGTCCATTACGGGCCGCTTCCGGCCCAGCGCAACGTGACGGCGCTCGCCGTGCTTCAGGCGCTCACCATCGCGGTGATGGTGTCGGTGGCGATCTTCGCCTACCGGAGCGCGATGGCGGCCCAGCGCGATCGTCTGTGGGTGGCGATGGCCCGCGAGGCCGCCCATCAGATGGGCACGCCGCTCACCAGCCTGCAGGGATGGATCGAGCGGGTGCGATCGCGGCCGGAGCCGCCGGCGGACCTGGCGGATCACCTGTCGGCGGATGCGGAGCGCCTGGATCGAGTGGCGCGCCGGTTCGAGCGTATCGGCAACCCGGCCAAGCGCGAGCCGATCGGCCTCGGCGCGCTGGCCGACCGTGTGGCCGGCTACTTCAGGCCCCGGCTGCCGCGCCGCGCCAATCCCATCGAGCTGCGGCTCGAGGCGCCCGGCGCGGGGCCCACCGTCCTGGGCGACCAGGTGCTGTTGGAGTGGGCGCTGGAGTCGATGGTGAAGAACGCGATCGACGCGCTGCAGGGACGCAGCGGCACGATTATCCTGCGGGTCGGCGCCCAGGAGGGCATGGGGGAGGTGCGGGTGATCGACGACGGGCCGGGCGTCCCCAAGGAGATTCGTCGGACCCTTTTCGAGCCCGGCATCACGAGCAAGCGAGGCGGTTGGGGCATCGGCCTCGCGCTCTCCCGCCGGGTCGTGGAGGATGCCCACGAAGGTGTGCTGGTCCTGGAGCACACGGAAAAGGGAGCCTGTTTCCTGATACGCATTCCCCTCTCCGCGCAGGTCGGATGATCGACACCACCTCGCCCGAGTTGCCGCTCGCCCTCAATCCGGCGCAGCGGGAGGCCGTGGAGCACGTGCACGGCCCCCTGCTGGTGCTCGCCGGCGCGGGGTCGGGGAAGACGCGCGTCCTCACCACCCGGATCGCCAGCCTGATCGACCGGCACGGGGTGCCGCCCGACCGGATCTTTGCGGTCACCTTCACCAACAAGGCCGCGGGAGAGATGAAGCAGAGGATCGGCCGGCTGCTGGGGCGCGATCCCTCGGGCCTCTGGATCGGTACGTTCCATTCACTCTCTGCGCGATTGCTCCGCCGCGAGGCGGAGCTGCTCGGCTTCACCCGGCGTTTCACCATCTACGACGAAGACGACCGGCTGAGTCTGATCAAGCGCCTAATGGACCAGCGCGGCCATTCCACCAAGCTGTTCCCGCCGCGCGCGGTGCAGTCGCTCATCTCGGCAGCGAAGAACCGCATGGTGCCGCCGTCGGAGCTCGCGTCGGGCTCGCCCTTCGACCGCCTCGCCGTGGTCTCCGCCGACGTGTATGGCGCCATGGGCCCGGCGCTCAAGGCGGCGAACGCGATGGACTTCGACGACCTCCTGCTGCATCCGCTCACGCTCTTCCGGGAGCATCCCGAGCGGCTGCGGGCATACCAGCAGCGGTTCACCTTCATCCTGGTGGATGAGTTCCAGGACACCAACCGGGCGCAGTACCAGCTCATCCGGCTGCTGGGCGCGCACGGGAACGTGTGCGCCGTGGGCGACGACGACCAGTCGATCTACGGCTGGCGAGGCGCCGATGTCCGCAATATGCAGGACTTCCTGCGTGACTTTCCGGGTGCCAAGCTGGTCCGGCTGGAGGAGAACTACCGCTCCACGCAGATCGTGCTGGACGCCGCGAACGGTGTCATCGCCGAGAACGCGGGCCGGATCGGGAAGACGCTGGTGACCCGTCGGCGGGGCGGGGAGCAGGTGACCCTGCTGGCCGCGGCCGACGAGCGCGACGAAGCCGAGTGGGTGGTGCGCGAGCTGGAGCGCCGGAGCGCGGCGGGAGAGCACCGCTACGCCGACATGGCGGTGCTCTACCGCACCAACTCGCAGAGCCGGGCGCTGGAAGAGGCGTTCCGCCGCGCGGGGATCCCCTATCGGCTGATCGGCGCGATCAGTTTCTACGAGCGACGCGAGGTCAAGGACCTGCTCGCCTACCTGCGGCTGGTGGCCAACCCGTCTGACGATGAGGCGTTCCTCCGGGCGGTCAGCGTTCCGCGGCGCGGCCTGGGAGAGACCAGCCTCGCCGTGCTGGGGCAGGCCGCCACGGCGTGGGGCAAGCCGCTCCTCGCCGCCGCGCGCGGCGCCGACATGGTGCCGGATCTCCGGCCCAACGTGCGCGGCGCCTTCCGCTCGTTGGCCGGGTTCATCGACGGCCTGGTGGAAAAGGCGAGCCATCTGCCGCCCGCCGAGGTGCTGGAGCAGGTGATCCGTGCGATCGACTACGAAGCCGTGCTCAACGCGGAGGGGCCCGAGGGCGCCGACCGGTGGGAGAACGTGCGCGAGCTCGTCGCCAGTGCCGCCGACTGGTCGGAGGAGGTGACCGATGACCCCGAGGCGGGCATCCCGCTGGAGCGCTTCCTCGCGGAGGCGGCGCTGCTCTCCTCGGCCGAGACGGTGATCGGGAGCGACGAAGGCGTGACGCTGATGACGCTGCACACGGCCAAGGGACTCGAGTGGCCGGTCGTCGTGCTCACCGGGATGGAGCACGGTCTCTTCCCCCTCGCCCGGGCGGAGGAGCAGCCCGACGGCCTGGAGGAGGAGCGGCGGCTCTGTTACGTGGGGCTCACCCGCGCCAAGGACAAGCTCTACCTCACCTGGGCGAGGGCTCGCCGCCGCGGCGGGGAGCTTCGGCCGGGAATCCCGTCCCGCTTCCTCAAGGCACTCCCGCCGAACATCGTGGAGGAGCGCCGGACCACGTCGCTGTGGGCGCCGGACTGGAGCGCGACGGCGGGACGGCGGGACGGCTGGACCGGCGGTCGCTGGCGCGGCCGCCCTTCGGCGGACGAACCCGTCCCGCCGTCCCGCCGTCCCGCTGTCCCGCCGGAGGACGAGCCCTCACAAGACACTCCTCGCTACGTCAAAGGCGAGCGGGTCCGCCACCGGCGCTTCGGGAGCGGGACGATCCGCGGGCTGAGCGGAGTGGGTCGCGACCTCAAAGTGACCGTCGTGTTCGACGACGCGGAGATCGGTGAAAAGCAGCTGCTCGTGGCCTACGCGGGCCTCGAGCGCGAATGGGAGAGCGCATGAGCATCGGACGGAACGAGGTGTTGCACGTGGCCAGGCTGGCGGAGCTCGCGGTGGGCGAGGGCGAACTGGATCGGCTGGTGGACCAGATGAATCGCATCGTGGACTACGTGGCCCAGCTTGACCAGGTGCCCGCCGACCGCATGGCCGACCCGTTCCTGCCCGGACCGGCGTCCGCCGCACTTCGCGAGGACGTCCCGGACCCGGTGCCGCTCGCCCGACCGCCGGCGGAGTTCGCGCCCGAGTTCCGCGACGGCTTCTTCCTGGTGCCGCGCCATGGTGCCATGGAGGAGCCGTGAGTGGCGCAGCCACGGCGGCGAGGGAGACCGGGGCCCGGCTGGCCGCCGCCGAGCCGCTGAACGCCACGCTCCACTGGTCGCAGGCGCTGCTCGACGCCGAGGCGGCACGGGTGGATGCGGCGAGATCACCGGGTCCGCTGGCCGCGACGCCGATCGCGATCAAGGACAACATCGTCACCGTCGAGCAGCCCACGACCTGCGCCTCCCGGATCCTGGAACGCTATGTATCGCCCTACAACGCCACCGCGGTGAACCGCTTGCGTGCGGCAGGGGCGATGATCGCGGCGAAGACCAACATGGACGAGTTCGCGATGGGGTCGTCCACCGAGCACTCGGCGTTCGGGAGGGTGAAGAACCCGATCGATCCCGAGCGCGTGCCCGGCGGCTCCTCGGGCGGCTCGGCCGCGCTCGTCGCGGCCGGGGTAGTGCCCGTGGCGCTCGGCTCCGAGACCGGCGGCTCGGTGCGCCAACCGGCGAGCTTCTGCGGCGTGGTGGGGATGAAGCCGAGCTACGGCAGGGTGAGCCGCTACGGGCTGGTGGCCTTCGGCTCGTCGCTCGACTGCATCTCGGTGTTCAGCCGCACCGTGGACGACGCGGGACGGGTGCTCAGCGTGATGAGCGGGCACGATCCCCTCGACGCGACCACGCTGAACCTCCCGCCGATGGCCGTCCCGACGGCGCTCGGCGACCTGAAGGGCCTCAAGATCGGCCTTCCGCGCGAGTACTACCCCCAGGATCTCCATGCCGGCGTGGCCGCCGCTCTCCAGCGCACGCGGAGTGCGATCGAGGAGCTCGGCGCCGAGGTGTGCGAGGTATCGTTGCCGCACTCGCCGTATGCGGTCCCCACCTACTACATCGTGGCACCCGCGGAAGCCGCGGCCAACCTCGCGCGCTACGACGGGGTTCGCTACGGGCCGCGAAGGGTCGGGCCCGAGGGCGACATCCATGCGCTCTACCAGGCGACCCGCGGGGAGGGATTCGGGGCCGAGGTACGGCGTCGCATCCTGGTAGGCACCTATGTGCTGAGCGCGGGGTACTACGACGCGTACTATCGGAAGGCGCAGCGGGTTCGCGCGCTCATCGCGGAGGACTTCCGGCGGGTCTTCGAGTCCGGCGTGGACCTCATGCTCACTCCGACCACGCCGACACCCGCCTTCAAGGCGGGGGAGAAGACCGAAGATCCTGTGGCGATGTACCTCGCCGACATCTTCGTCTGCGCCATCAGCCTGGCCGGACTGCCCGCGGTCAGCCTGCCGGTGGGCCGCAGCGAGGGCCTGCCGGTCGGAGCGCAGCTCATCGCGCCGTCCTTCGAGGACGAGCGGCTGCTCGCCGCGGCCGCCGCGATCGAACGCGCCATCCCGGCCGAGGCGGAGGTGCGCCCATGAGCTGGGAGACGGTGATCGGTCTCGAGGTCCACGTGCAGCTGCGCACGCGGACCAAGATGTTCTGCGGCTGTCGCACTTCCTTCGGCGACCCGCCCAACACTAACGTCTGCCCGGTGTGCCTCGGGCTTCCGGGTGCCCTGCCGGTCCCGAACGCGGAGGCGGTGCGGCTCGGGGCGACGGCCGCGTTGGCGCTGGGATGCACCATCCACCACACCAGCGTCTTCGCCCGGAAGAACTACTTCTACCCCGATCTGCCGAAGGGGTACCAGATCTCCCAGTTCGACCAGCCGCTGGCGACCGGAGGACGGGTGACGTTCGAGTCGCCCGATCGCGGCCGAGTGCAGGCGGGGATCACCCGCCTGCACCTGGAGGAGGATGCCGGCAAGCTGGTGCACGACCGCTTTCCCGGGAAGACGGCGGTGGATCTCAACCGGGCCGGCGTGCCGCTGGCGGAGATCGTGAGCGAGCCCGACCTGCGGTCGCCGGCGGAGGCGCGGGCATACCTCACGACGTTGCGGCAGATCCTGATCTACGCCGGCGCCAGCGAGTGCAGCATGGAGCAGGGGAGCCTCCGGGTGGACGCCAATATCTCCATCCGCCGCCCGGGCGAGAGCAGGCTCGGTACCAAGACGGAGGTGAAGAACCTCAACTCGTTCGCCAACGTCGAGCGGGCCCTGGAGGTGGAGCGGAGCCGGCAGGCCGGGCTGCTGGAGGGTGGCGACCGGGTGTCCCAGGTGACGCTCCTCTTCAACGCGGGCACCGGCCAGGTGAAGGAGCTCAGGTCCAAAGAGGAGAGCCACGACTACCGCTACTTCCCGGACCCCGACCTGCCGCCGCTCGTCATCGGCGAGGCCTGGATCTCGGATCGGCGCGACGCGCTGCCCGAGCTCCCCGAGGCCCGCCGCAGCCGTCTGGAGATGGCACTCGGCATCCCGGCCTACGACGCGCGGGTGCTCACCAGCGAGGTGCCGCTGGCGGACTACTTCGAGTCCGTGGTCGCGGCCGGGGTCGAGCCCAAGACCGCGGCCAACTGGGTCATGAGCGACGTCATGACCACCTTCAACGAGACCGGAGGATTCCCGGTGCCCGCGGAGCGTCTGGCGGCGCTGGTCGGTCTCGTGCGGGCGGGCACCGTGAGCCACCAGGCGGCCAAACGCGTCTATGCCGAGATGGCGCAGTCGCCGGACGGCGATCCGACCTCGGTGGCCGAGCGGCTCGGGCTGGTCCAGGTGAGCGACGAGGGTGCGCTAGGGACCTGGGTGGACGAGGTGCTCGCCGCCAACCCTGCCGAGGTCGCACGCTACAAGGCGGGCGAGGCCAAGCTCATGGGGTTTTTCGTCGGGCAGGTGATGAAGAAAAGCAAAGGCAAGGCGGACCCGAAGGGGGTGCAGCCGGTTCTGGCGGAGAAGCTGAAGTAACCAGCGGAAAATGTCACCCTGAGCGCAGCGAAGGGGGCCATGTTCGGTATGGCCCCCTTCACTTCGTTCAGGGTGACAGGCTCTTCCCCAGCTTCACCAGGCTCATCGGATCCACCGAGATTGCCCCGTACCGCATGATCCAGTGCAGGTGCGGCCCCGTCACCCGCCCGCTTCGTCCCACCGCTCCGATCCGCTGACCCGCGCTGACCGTGTCGCCCACGGCGACGTCGGCCCGACTCAAGTGGAAATAGCCGGTCACGAGCCCGGCGCCATGGTCGACGTAGACCGCCTTGCCCGCGAGATAGAAGTCCGCCACCAGCGCGACCACGCCCCGCGTCGGCGCGGTGACCGGCGCGCCGACGGCACCCGCGAAGTCGGTGCCCGTGTGACGGCTGGTCACCTTCCCGTTGTATTCCCGTGCGCCCCCGTAGGGACTCGTGATCCGTCCGGGTCGCGGCAGCCGGAGCGGGAGCGACCACAGGCGCGGGGTATCGTGCGAGCGGCGCGAGACGTCGCGCGCCCGCAGTCCCTCCGACTCGATCCGCGTGCTGGTGGCGCTGTCGTATTCCACCATCCGTGGCGGCACGGTGATCTGCTCCCGCGGGTAGCCCGGCTGCCGGACGACCAAGCGGACCTCGCTAGTGTCCATCCGGTCTCCCCGCGAGAGCAGGAGGGTGAGGGCGAGCGTGTCGTCGCCCTCGAGCGGAATCCCGAACAGGGCAGCGAAGCCCCTGTCGCGCCGCTCGAAGTGGAGCGGCTCTCCGGCGACCTCACCGGCTACGGCGGTCAACGGTGACTGATCGTTCCGCGACGGGTCGTCCTGCACCTCCAGCCATGCGGCCGACCCCCGTGCGGGCGTCAACGGGTTGCTGCGCACGAGGGCCGATGGGGCCGCGAACTGCGCCGCCGCCTGCCGCGCGCCGGTCGGCGCCACGACGAGCGCCGTCGCCACGAAGACGGCGACTCTCAGCGGAGCAACCTCCTGATCAGCGGCTCCTGGTCCGGATAGGCGGCCACCAGCTCGTCGGCGCGTCCCAGCTCGAAGTCCGCAAAGTCAAACCCCGGCGCTACGGTGCACCCGCAGAGCACCGCCTCCTCCACCGGCTCCGCTGCCTGCCACACGCCCGCCGGCACGATCGCCTGCGGGTCGGCGCGATGCAGCAACCGCGACCCGAGGCCGAGGCGGTGGAGACGGAGCACGCCTCCGTCGTAGTGATGCCAGATCTCGTCGGACGCCACCCGGTGCCAGGCGCTCCAGGTGCCGGCGGGAAGGAGATAGTGGATGGCGGTGGACGCTGGCCGGTGCCGGCCATCGGGGAGCTCGAGCGTCAGCCCGCTTCGGTAGGTCTCCCGGTAGAAGCCGCCCTCGGGATGGGGCAGGAGCCCGAGCCGGCGAACGACGTCCTCGGCATCCATCGAGGAGCAGCTCAGCGACGGCCGTTCACCAGCGCCTTCGGCGAAGGCGCCGCGCCTTCCGGTGCGCGCCAGGGAAGCTTCTGCGGGATGCTGCCCCAATGCTCGAGCGGGCGCTCGGGCAGGCCGAAGTGGTCCAGGGCCTCTTCGCGGAGCCGGGCCGGATTCCGCCGCCCCGCCGTGCGCAGCACGCGGCGGCGCAGCTCCTTGGCGGCCTTGAGCGGCCGCTCGCCCGAGGGGTCGAGCTGATGGGCACTGACGTCGCTGCCGCCGAACAGCTCGATCATGAAGTCGTAGGACAGGCCGAGGTGGCGCTCGACGTCCTGATCCGCGAGCCTCCAGCGGCTGTACTCCCGGGCCACCTGACTGGCGCGCTGCCAGCTGGTGGTCTCGGTGAGGCGCACCATGCCACGAAAGAGTCGGCGGTTGGTCCGCACGCTGAAGATCGTCGGCGCGATCAGCCGATCCAGGTGGGCGTCGGCCTCCGAGTGGTCGAGCAGTATCACGTCCTTCGCCGCCCGCGCATACGCGTCGCCGAGGTGGGCCTCCACCCGGGTTTCCCAATAGGAGTGGCCCACGGCCGCCGTGCTGCTGGTGAGCATGAGCTGCCGGGGGACGAAGTAATTGTGGGCGATGGTGTCGGCGGCGAGGTGCGAGAGATAGCCCAGCCCGAAGGCGCGCATCGCGTCCGACTCCGCCAGATCGTGGATCTCCTGGCCCACGTGCCAGTAGTGACAGTGGCGGCCCAGCGGCGCGTAGCTCTTCGCGATCGACGAGTCGGCGGCGATGTTGCCGTAGAGGAAATCGAACGGGTAGGCGCGGAGGAGGTCGGCCACGGCGGTCGGCAGCAGCGCCAGGTTTGCCAGCACCGACTCGCCGAGATAGATGTGCGTGCCCGGGGTCCAGGCGTGGGCGGATTGGGGAAAGACGAGGAAGAGGAGCCCGACGGCGACGACCGCTCCGGCCAGCCGGACCGGCGTCACCGCCGGCTCGGGACGATCATGCGTCGCACCCGGCCGAGCATGCCGTTGCCCTCGCGCGAAGTGCGGAGCGCCGCTGCCACGTCGAGCGCGGTGTCCTCCACTTCCTCGTGCACCAGGTCGTACAAGGTCTCCAGGTCGGCGAGCTTGGCCTCGATGTTGTCCACGCCCCGCACCAGCTTCCGGCGGATCCGGCGGCTGGTCTGGGTAAAGGCCCCGATCTCCTGCCGGATGAGCACCAGCAGGTCCTGTCCCTGGTCGGCGAGGCGCCGCGCGCCCGCGAGCGCCTGCGCCACGTCCTCCTGGTGCCCTTGGATCATGGTGCTGACCTTCCGGGTCTCTCCCACGATCCGCAGCGCGGTGTAGATGAGGACGGCTGCCGTCCCCACGACTGTGACGGCGATCACTACCAGCGAGATCGCGACCGCCGGTCCCACCCAGTCGGGCGTGGCGCCGACCTGCACCATCGCGAGTGTCATCATGGGTTCCCTCATCCGTCGGAGGAGCCGGGCGGACCCCGGCGCGCGTCGCGCATCCGTGAAAACAATGGAGTCGAGGGTCCTCCGCAAGCCCTCGCGCCGCTTGACGCGTGCAACCGCCCTCGGCAGGTTTGGCCATGCCTCCACGCTTTCTCGTTCGCGGCGGTCGTCCGCTGCGCGGCACCGTGCGTCCGGCCGGCAATAAGAACGCGGCGCTCCCGATCCTCGCCGCCACCCTGCTCGCCGACGGCGTCGTCGAGTTGGACAACATCCCCCGCATTCGCGACGTCGAAACGATGCTCGCGGTGCTCCAGGACCTCGGCGCCACGGCCGAGTGGACGGCGGCGAACACCTTGAAGGTGGACACCCACGCGGTGCGTCCCAAGCCGCTCGACCCGGCTCTCTGCGCCAAGATCCGCGCGTCCATCCTGCTCGCCGGGCCGATGCTCGCCCGGTTCGGCGCGGTCACGTTGCCGCCGCCGGGTGGTGACGTGATCGGCCGGCGCCGCGTGGACACCCATTTCCTCGCGCTCGAGCAGCTCGGCGCCTCCGTCACCGTGGGCGACCGCTACGAGCTCGAGGCCAAGGCCCTCGCCGGCGCCGACATCTTTCTCGACGAGCCCAGCGTCACCGGCACCGAGAACGCGCTGATGGCCGCGGTGATGGCCAAGGGTCGCACGGTCCTGCGCAATGCGGCGTGTGAGCCCCACGTGCAGGACCTCGCCCGGGCGCTGGTGGCGATGGGGGCCCAGATCGAGGGCATCGGCTCCAACATCTACACCATCGAGGGCGGCCGGCCGCTCACCGGCGCGAGCTACACCATCGGGCCGGACCACATCGAGATCGGCAGCTTCATCGGACTGGCCGCGGTGACCAACGGCGAGGTCGTGATCGACCCGGTGCGCCCCGACGACCTCCGCAGCACGCTGCTGGGCTTCGAGCGGCTCGGCATCCGGCCGCGGGTGGACGGCAGCCGGCTCACGGTGTCCCCCGATCAGGAGCGGCGCATCCGCCCCGATCTCGGCGGCCACGTGCCGAAGCTGGAGGACGGTCCCTGGCCGGCGTTCCCCGCGGACGTCATGTCCACCACCATCGTCACCGCGACGCAGTGCTCGGGGATGCTGCTGGTCTTCGAGAAGATGTTCGAGTCCCGGCTCTTCTTCGTGGACAAGCTGATCGGCATGGGCGCCCGGATCGTGCTCTGCGATCCGCACCGCGCGGTCATCTCCGGCCCCTCGCCGCTCAAGGGCGGCACGGTGGAGTCGCCCGACATCCGGGCCGGGATGGCGATGCTGCTGGCGGCGCTGGCGGCGGAAGGCCCCAGCACCATCCACAACGTGGGACAGATCGAGCGGGGATACGAGCGGATCGACGAGCGTCTGCGAGCCCTGGGAGCCGAGATCGAGCGAGCGGAGTGAGCGTCGCGACGCTCACTGAGGAGGCGGCCGAGGGCGAGCCGCCGCGACTCGAGCTGGCTCGCTGGCATGACGAGCTCGGACTGGTAGCCGGAATCACGGGGCGGGGCACCGAGGCGGGCAGGGGGTTCGATCTAGGCCTTTGGAGCGAGGCGCCGGTCGGCGAGGTGATGCGCCGCTGGCGCCTCTTTCGCGCCGCCATGCCCGGGTTCACCACCGTCGTGCTGGGCAACCAGATCCACGGCACCGACGTGCGCACCGTCGGT
>DATLHD010000011.1:0-5887 GCA_035540075.1 Gemmatimonadales bacterium | reverse complement strand
ACACGACCCTCCGGTGTCCTTGGACATCGGAGGGTCTTTCTTGTCGAAGCCCCCGACCGCCTGACCGGCCGTCCGCCGAGTGCCGAAGGCGGGACTCGAACCCGCACGGGCTTGCGCCCACTGCGCCCTGAACGCAGCGCGTCTACCAGTTCCACCACTTCGGCGAAGTGGCGCAAGGTAGTGCCCCGACATAGACCGGTCAACCCGCGCCGTTGACCGCTCCGAAGTGGTGGCCTATCCTTTGCTTAGGATCCCCACGTGAGCCCCGATTCCACCCCCCAGGCCGAGCGCCGTAAGTCGGTCGCCAGGAACCCCAAGGCGACCCACGACTACCACATCCTGGAGACCTGGGAGTCCGGCATCGTCCTCACCGGCACCGAGGTGAAGTCACTCCGCAACGGCAAGGCGTCCATTAAAGAGGCCTACGCCCGGGTCCGGAACGGGGAGATCTTCCTCGAGGGGATGAACATCACGCCATACGAGCAGGGCAACCGCTACAACCACGATCCGGTCCGCACCCGGAAACTCCTCCTCCACCGCCGCGAGATCGAGAAGCTCATCGGCGCGGTGGAGCAGAAGGGACTCACACTGATCCCGCTCGAGCTCTACTTCAAGGCTGGGCGGGCCAAGGTCGCCTTGGCCCTCGGTCGAGGCAAGAAGCTCCACGACAAGCGCGAGACCCTCAAGCGCAGGGTGTCCGAGCGCGAGGCGGCGCGCGATGTGTCGCGGGCAAGATCCCGCACCGCGAGGGACGCCTGATGCTCACGGCGCTCGCCCTCGCGCTGGCGGCGGTCGCCGCACCGAGCCAGATCACCATCGCGGGGGCCACGGGCGTGGCCACCCTCGTCGTCCGCACCGACCCTCTGGGCGCTCCGGTCGTCTCGGCACCGCAGCTCACCGCCGCGCTCGGGGGGGTGGTTCGGATGCAGGACGAGTGGGTCGAGGTCGTCGTGGCCCGCCAACCGTTCCGCTTCCTCGTCGGCGCTCCGCTCTTCCAGTTCAGCAACCAGCTCCATCCGCTCGCCAACGGCGCGTGGCTCTCGAGCGATACGGTCTATCTGCCCTTCCAGTTCGTCGCCGAGGTGATCCCCTACTACCTGGGCGAGCGCTACCGCTACGACGCGCGCACGGCGAGGCTCGAGGACATCGCCGCCAGGCCGTCGGCGGCGAAGACGGCCAAGCCGGCGGACCGCCTCCCCAACGGCCTCCGCTCCGGTCACGTCGTCACCATCGATCCCGGTCATGGGGGCGTGGACCCCGGTAATCCGGGGGTCTACTTTCCCCGCGGCGTCCGGGAGAAGGACGTGGTATTGCAGATCGGCGCGCTGCTCCGCGAGGAGCTGCAGAAGCGGGGTGTGGGCGTCCGGATGACGCGGACTACGGACACCCTGATCGCGCTCGGCGATCGCGGCCCCGTGTGCACCGCGGCCTGCGACTTGTTCGTGAGCCTGCACGTCAACTCGCTGGCCCGTCGTCGCGGCTACACCGAGGTCAGGGGCTATGAGACCTTCTTCCTGGCCGAGGCCCGCACCGAGGACGCCGCCAGGGTGGCCCAGATGGAGAACGACGCGGTCCGCTTCGAGGCCGGCGAATCCGATGGGCCCAGGACCGAGGGCCTCGACTTCATCCTCAAGGATCTCCAGCTGAATGAGCATCTCCGCGAGTCCGCCCGCGCTGCCGAGCTGGTGCAGACGAAGCTGGGCACCGCGCACTCCGGTATGGACCGCGGCGTGAAGCAGGCGGGATTCAAGGTGCTCACTACGGCCCGTCGGCCGGCCATCCTCGTCGAGCTGGGCTACAGCACCAATCCGGAGGACGGGCGCCTGCTCACCTCGCGCAAGAGCCAGCGGGCCATGGCGGTCGCCATCGCCGGCGCCATCGTGGAGTATCTGCGGGACTACGAGCGCAAGACCGCCGGAGCCGAAGCCGGAGGCGGACGGTGAAGCGCGCGCGCGTGCTCACCGGCCTGGCGGTCGCCCTGCTGCTCGGCGGCTGCGTGTACTACAACGGCATGTACAACACCAAGCGCCTCGCCAGCTCCGCGCGAAAGGCGGAGCGCGATGGCCGGACCTTCGAGGCGACCAACCTCTGGGGCCAGGTCGTCACGCGGGCAGAGACGCTGATCACCCGGCATCCGGACAGCAAGTACGTGGACGAAGCGCTCGTGCTCAAGGGCCTCGCGCTCTCGAGATTGAACCAGTGCAACAGCGCGGTGGCCCCGCTGGGCCATGTCTCGCTGCTCCCGGAAGACGCGGAGGAAAGGGAGGAGGCCTCGCTCGCCCTGGGACGCTGCCACCTCGAGTTGGGGGACCCGACGCTCGCGGCGGCGGTGCTCGCGCCCGTCGTGGAGAGCGCGGATCCCGTCCGTCGCAGGGAGGCGAGGGTGCTCCGGGGTCGAGCACTGCGTCTTACCGGCCGACCCGACGAGGCCATCGCGGCGCTCGAAGGGATCGATGAGCCGCGCGCGCGGGCGGAGCGGCTGCTCGCGCTGGCCGCTGCGCATCGCCGTGAGGCCGCGCTCGCGCTGGCGGACTCCCTGCTCTCGGTGAGGGATACGACGGTTCGCTGGGACACGGTGGCCGCCGCCGTCGGGCGGGTGGAGCCGTTCGTCGCGTCGGCGCTGGTGGACCGCCTGAAAGGCCGCAAGGATATGCCTCCGGCGACACGGGCCCAGATGCTCTTCGAGGACGCCGTACGCCTCGCGCCGCACGACACCGCGCGAACCTCGGCCCGGCTCCGCGAGGTCGCCGCGCTCCCCGAGCCGCCGGAGTACGTCGAGCGGGCACGACTGGCACTGACCCGGCAGCGAATCACGAACGTGTCGTCGGTCGACGAGCTGCGGCCCTTCACGGCCGAGCTCCAGGCGCATGCGACGTCGCGGACCACGGCAGCGTCGGAGGCGGGGATCGTGCGCGCCTTCGTGTCCCAGGTATTGTCCGCGGCTGATTCGGCCGCCGCCGGCGCCGCACGCGCCGATCTCCAGCTCTTCCTCGCCGCGGAGATCGCCCGCGACTCCTTGGTGGCGCCGGCGCTGGCGGTCAGCCTCTTCAGGACCGTGGTCGAGCGGCTGCCCGACAGCCCCTATGCACCCAAGGCCATCCTCGCCGGGCATGCTCTGGACCCGGTGTGGGGTGAGTCCGTGCTGCCCCTCCTCGCGGAGCGCTACGCTTTGAGCCCCTACGTGGCCCTCGTGCGGGGCGAAGAGCCGTACGGCTACCGCGAGCTGGAGGACTCCCTCCAGACCTTCGCTCGTGGTACTTCGACCCCGAGGGTGGAGGAGCACAAGGGGCCGATGCTCAGGGAGGATTCGCTCGCGGCCGCACGAGGCGCCGCACCGCGGCCTCGCCGCGGGCTCGAGCCGTGACGGTGCCCTCGGCTCTCCCGCGAACCGTCTTCGGCCGCCAGTTCCAGAATCCCGTTCTCCTCGCCTCCGGCACCGCCGGCTTCGGGCAGGAGCTCCACGGCGTCATCGATCTTGAGCGCCTCGGCGGACTCGTCACCAAGGCGGTCTCGCTGGAGCCTCGCGCCGGCAACCGGCCGCCCCGCGTGGCCGAGTTCCGCGGCGGAATGCTCAACTCCGTTGGACTGGCGAATCCGGGACTGGCCGCGGTCCGGGAGCGCCACCTGCCCTGGCTGGCGGCGAACCTGCGCCGGGCGCAGGTACTGGTGAATGTCGTCGGCTTCACCGTCGAGGAATACGCCCAGGTGGTCGCAGGACTCGACGGCGCGGCGGGCATAGCCGGGTTCGAGCTGAATCTCTCCTGTCCCAACACCTCGGCCGGCGGGATCGAGTTCGGCGCCAGCGCCGACTGTGTGCGGCGGATCGTAGCGCTCTGCCGGGCGCGCACGCGATTGCCGCTCGTCGCCAAGCTCTCTCCGGCGCTGCCGGACATCGCCGGGATGGCGGTCGTCGCGCGGGACGCGGGCGCCGACGGGATCACCGTGGTGAACACGCTGCCGGGCCTGCTCCACGGGGATGGCGGAATGCCCAGGCTCGGCAACGGGAACGGCGGCGTCAGCGGACCCGCGCTGCTGCCAATCGGCGTGCTGGCCGCGGCCCGGGTGGCCGAGCGGACCGACGGGATGCCCATCATCGGCTGTGGCGGGGTGCGCACGGCTGACGACGTCCGGGAGTACCTGAGGGTAGGCGCCTCGCTGGTGGCGATGGGGACGGCGGTGCTGGCCGACCCGCGCCTGCCGGAGCGAATCGTGCGAGAGCTGGAGCGAGCCGATGGCTGAGGTCGTCCTGGCCCTGGACCTGCCGTCGGGCACCGAGGCGATGCGCCTGCTGGAGCGCATCCCCACGACACCGTGGGTGAAGGTCGGCTCCATGTTGATGACACGAGAAGGCGCCCCGCTGGTCCGCGCATTGGTCACCCGTGGGCACCGAGTCTTCCTCGACCTCAAATGGCACGACATCCCCCACACGGTCGCGGGGGCGGTACGCGCGGCACGGGAGCTCGGGGTGGCGATGGCGACGGTCCATACCCTTGGCGGGCGGACGATGATGGAGGCAGCGACCGAAGCCTCCGGCGGAGTGCTCGAGCTGGTCGGCGTCACCGTGCTCACTTCGCACGACGAGGTGTCGTACGCCCGCGCCGTGGGCCGGGACGGCGTCAGCGTGGCTGACGAGGTGGCGCGGCTCGCGGACGAGGCCGTCGCCGCTGGGCTCGCGGGCGTGGTCTGCTCGCCCGCGGAGATCGAGGTCGTGTGTCGGGTTCTCCCGGACGGCGCGCGCGTCGTCGTCCCGGGGATCCGGGCGGAGTCCGACCCCGCGGGCGATCAGGTTCGGATCGCCACCGCCGCTGCGGCGGCCGCGGCGGGAGCCACCCATCTCGTCGTCGGTCGTCCGATCCTCCATGCGGCGGACCCGGCCGCGGCTCTGGCCAGGTTGTCGGCGGAGGCCCAGTGCGTGCGTTCCTGATCTCCCTGGCCCTGCTCCTCACCTCCACCGCGGCCAACTCGCAGCAGATGCAGCTCACCGAGGCGGCCGAGAGTGCCCGGCAGGCGTGGTTCGATCACGATGCACGCGCGCTGGTGACGGACGCTCCCCGGCTCCTGGTGCAGCTTCCCGGGGCGGATCCGTCCATCGCCCTGGGGCCGGCGCAGGCGGCCGCGCTGCTCACCGATTTCATGGTGCAGGGCGAGGAGGTGGAAACGGTAGTGCGGGCGGCGAAGGAGGTGGAGCCGGGGCGGGGCTATGTCGAGCTGCTCCGGAGCTACCGGATCGCCGGCACGCAGGACGTGCGGACCCAGAGCCTGCTGCTCGGCTATCGCCTGCTCAGCACCGGGTGGCGTCTGGTCGAGCTCAGGATCGTGGGGTGACGGTGCAGGGATAGGAGATCCGACGGTGTCCTAACCTCACCCACTCCCCGCACTTGCACCCCCTCCCTGGCATCGATATATTGCCCTGCTAGACTTTAACCGGCCCGGAGAAGCACCGTGAAGGTTCGTTCCAGCGTCAAGCCGATCTGCGAGCACTGCAAGGTCGTCAAGCGTGCAGGCGTCACTCGCATCATCTGCAAGCGCAATCCCAAGCACAAGCAGCGGCAAGGCTGATCATGGCGCGTATCGCAGGCGTGGATCTCCCGCGCGAGAAGCGGGTCGAGATCGCGCTCACTTACATTTTCGGTATCGGCCGTCCCACCAGCAGTCGCATCCTCGGTGAGACCGGCGTCAACCCCGACACCCGGGTCCGCGATCTCTCGGACGCCGAGGTCGCCCGGCTCCGCCAGATGATCGAGCGCTCGGTCAAGGTGGAGGGCTCCCTCCGCACCGAAGTCGCCATGAACATCAAGCGGCTGATGGATATCGGCAGCTACCGGGGCATCCGCCACCGGCGGGGCCTGCCGGTGCGCGGCCAGCGCACCCACACCAACGCGCGCAC
>DATLHD010000010.1:0-9094 GCA_035540075.1 Gemmatimonadales bacterium | reverse complement strand
CAGCGACGCCGAAGCCAGCGACCGGGTGCGGTCCGCGATCCGCGCCGCGAACGACGCGATCTTCGAGCGGACCCTCTCGGAGCACGACAAGCGGGGCATGGGGACCACCGCGACGGTTCTGGTCCTCATGAAGGGGCGGTACCTGATCGGCCAGGTCGGCGACAGCCGGGCCTATCTGCTCCGGAACAAGGAGCTGCTCCAGCTCACCAAGGACCACTCCTACGTGCAGGAGCAGGTGGACGCCGGCCTGCTCACGCCCGACCAGGCCCGGGTGCATCCCTACAGCAACGTGATCACCCGCTGCGTGGGCGCGAGCGGCGACGTCGTCCCCGACATCTATTTCGGCAGCCTGGAGCAGGGCGACATCCTGCTCATCGCCTCCGACGGGCTCACCGGCATGCTGGAAGACGAGCACCTGGTGCGGATCCTCAGCTCCGATGGCGGTCCCCAGCACTGGGTGGACCGCATGATCACCGAAGCGAACCGGCGCGGGGGACTGGACAACATCACGGCGATCGTGGTCCGGATCGAATCGGTGGACAGCAACACGGGGGAGACGCCGGCCGTACCAGCGGCAGCCAGCGGGGCGAAGTAGGCTCCCAGACTGCGGAGCGTTGCTACAGCGACAGCTCCAGCTGAATGTCGGCACGCGTGTAGCCGTTGGCCGGGTCCAGCGGGACGTCGCAGAAGCCGTGCTTGCGATAGAGGTTGAGCGCCGGCCCCAGGAGGGTGTTGGACACCAGGATGATCCGCCGGGCTCCGGCCGCGCGCGCGAACTCGACCGCTGCTTCCACCAGCCGATCTCCGTAGCCCCGCCCCTGTGCCGCAGGCTCCACCGCCATCTTGGCCAGCTCGAACGTCTCGGCGTCGTGGCGGATCATGGCACAGGTGCCCCGCACGCCGGCTTCATCCACGACGAAGAAGATCTGACCACCGGGCTCGACGATCCGCGCCCCCGGGTCGGCGAACACAGTCCGGTCCGCATCCTCGACGACGAACCAGCGTTCGATCCACTCCCGGTTCAGGCGCTCGAAATGGGCCCGCAGGTCGGGCCGCCAGGTCACCAGCCGAGCCGCGTCCGCCTTCGCGCCCATTCCAGGCCTGATCTGTGAGGGAGAACACTGTGGGGCTCAGTGCTTCGCGTAGACCTCCGAGCTGCCGTCCCGACGGAACAGCAGGACTTCATAGGCCTCATGAGGCTGCCCCGGCACGGCCATGCCCGGTGAGCTTACCGGCATGCCCGGCGCCGCGAGGCCAGCGACCTGGGGCTTCTTCGCCAGCAGGGACTTGATGTCTTCCGCCGGCACGTGCCCTTCGATCAAGTATCTGTCCACCTGGGCCGTGTGGCAGGATCGGACGTCCTTGGGCACGCCCAGGCTGTCTTTGACCGTCTCCATGTCGTCGTCCTCGTGCACCACGGTCGTGAAGCCCGCGGCCTTCACGTGGTCCACCCACTTGGCGCAGCAGCCGCAAGTGGGGCTCATGTAGATGGTCATCGCCTTCGGATCCGCGGTCGCGACCGCGGCCCAGGCCGACTTCCCCCCCGCCAGTGAGGCGCCGAGCGCGGCCGTCTGCGCCAGAAACGAGCGCCGTGAGATCATCGTGTCATCCTCGTCAGACCAGTGAGACTTCAGACCAATGAGACCTCGTCGGCCATGCGGCGGGTGACCTCCTCCGCCGGCCAGGTCATCAGCTCCAACAGCCCATCCAACGATCGGGCGGGCATGCTCGCAACGAACACCCGAAGCCGTCGCGCGCTGCGGTAGAGCTCGTCCGCGACCCGGGGCAGGCCGAGCTGGCCGGCGCGGCCCGCGTCCGTGAGCCGCTCGATGGTGCCGCCTCGGGTCCTGAGCGGCAGGTCCACGCCCAGCATCGACGAACGCGCGGGAAAGTCGAGCAGCAGCTCACCCGGCTCCAGGCCGACCCGGACCGCAACCGAGTCCTCCACCCGCTCCAGCAGCGAGGGATCGTTCGTCACCCAGGACTGCACCTCGGCGGGGACGTCGCTGGCCGGGAGGTCGAGCGCGCGCTTGAACAGTCGGCGCGAACGGATCGCGGCGGCGAGGCTCCGCGGATCGCGGGTGATGAGCAGCTCCATCAGCCCGTCGTCGGTCGCCTCCGCCACCGCTTCCGGGGTGATCTCGCCGCGGCGCACCGCCTGCCGCACGGCTCGCTTGAACATGCAGGTCGCCGAGCGCACCGCGTGGTGCCAGTAGACGTTGCGGTACATCTGGTACTTGGCGAACAGCAGCGACTCCAGCGCGCTCACGCCCTTCTCCTGCACCCCGACCTCGAACCGACCGGTGCCGGTCTCGACCAGCGTGAGGGTGGAGAGGAGCCGGTCCACGTCCACCGTCCCGTAAGGGACGCCGCACATCCGGGCGTCGCGGCTCAGATAGTCGATCTTGTCCAGGTCGAGCGAGCCGGAGATCAGGCCCTGGAGCGGACTGTCGCTGCCGCTCCTGATGAGCTGGCCGACCACGTCGGCGAAGCCCGGCCCGCCGATCTCCACCAGCCGGTCGCCCAGCTCGCCGCGCGACAGCTTGGCGATGCCCAGCTCCTCGTGCGAGGGGAAGCCCGCCTCCTCCAGCGCGTGGGAGAATGGATAATGCCCCACGTCGTGCAGCAGGGCCGCGAGCCGCACCGCCAGCCGGTCTTCCATCGCCACGGGGCCGAGCTCGCCCCGCTCCTCCAGCGCGGCGAGCGCGCGCTTGGTCAGGTGGTAGGCGCCGAGAGCGTGCTCGAATCGGGTGTGGGTCGCACCGGGATAGACCAGGAAGGCGTGGCCGACCTGCCGGACGTAGCGGAGCCGCTGGACGGTGGGGGTGTCCAAGGCGAGCAACGCCGGCCGATCGAGCCGGATGTTGTCCCACAGTGGATCTCGAATGATCTCGATGTCGGCGTGCGACGTCTTTCCCCGTTTCGTTCCGCCCCCGCCACGCCGACTCTGGGTCACAAGGTGGGTCCCGCTGCCGCCACGGCCTCGGGTACCTGGGCCCTGTAGTGCTCGAAGTTCTCCCGGAACATCGTGGCCAGCTTGCGCGCCTGCGCGTCGTACGCGGCAGGATCGGCCCAGGTGCCGCGGGGAGCCAGCACGTCGGCGGGCACGTCGGGCACGGCGGTGGGCACCTCGAATCCGAACACCGGGTCGCGCACGAAGCGCGCGCCGTCGAGCGCGCCCGAGAGCGCGGCCCGCACCATCGCACGGGTGTGCACCAGCTTCATCCGCGAGCCGATGCCGTAAGGGCCTCCGGTCCACCCGGTGTTCACCATCCAGACCTTGGCCCCCTGCCGGGCGATCTTCTCGCCGAGCATCCGGGCGTACACCCCGGGATGGAGCGGCAGGAAGGGCGCGCCGAAGCACGCGGAGAAGGTGGCCGAGGGCTCGGTGACGCCGCGCTCGGTGCCGGCCACTTTCGCCGTGTAGCCGGAGAGGAAGTGATACATCGCCTGCTCCGGCGTGAGCCGCGCGATCGGCGGCATGACGCCGAACGCGTCCGCGGTAAGGAAGACGACGTTCCGCGGGTGCGTGCCCGCGCCGCTCGGCAGATGGTTGGGGATGTAGTGAATCGGATAGCAGGCGCGGGTGTTCTCGGTCAGGTCGTCGGCTTCGAAGTCGGCGGCCCGGCTGGTGGGGTCGATCACCACGTTCTCCAGCACCGTCCCGAACATCTGGGTGGCCGCGTAGATCTCCGGCTCGGAGTCGGCGCGAAGCCGGATCACCTTGGCGTAGCACCCGCCCTCGAAATTGAACACCCCGCGGTCGCTCCAGCCGTGCTCGTCGTCGCCGATGAGCTGACGGGAAGGATCGGCGGACAGCGTCGTCTTGCCCGTGCCCGAGAGCCCGAAGAAGATCGCCGTGTCGCCCGCCGGGCCGACGTTGGCCGAGCAGTGCATCGGCATCACGCCCTGGGCGGGGAGGAGATAGTTGAGCGCGGTGAAGATGGACTTCTTCATCTCGCCCGCGTACCGGGTGCCGCCGATCAGCACCAGCTTCTTGCCGAAGTGGATGACGACGAAGGTGCCGGTGCGGGTGCCGTGCCGCGAGGGATCCGCCTGGAAGTCGGGCGCGTGCAGCACCGTGAACCCAGGACGGAACTGCGCCAGCTCTGCCGGCATGGCCCGGATGAACATGTTCCGGACGAAGAGCGCTTGCCAGGCGTTCGGGGTGACGAACCGCACCGGTACCCGGTAGGCCATATCCGCGCCGGCGAACAGGTCCTGGACGAACACATCGTGAGCATCGAGATAGCCCCGAACGTCCTCGTGCAGCCGCTCGAAGGCGGCCGGATCCAGCCGCGGGTTCTTCTCCCACCAGATGCGCTCGGAGCCGCCGGGCTCCTCGATCACGAACTTGTCCTTGGGCGAGCGGCCGGTGTGGGGTGTGGTGATGGCGCAGAAGGCGCCACGCTCGGTCAACATACCCTCACCCCGGGCGACGGCGTGCTCGATCAGCGCGGACGGAGTGAGATTGGCGTGGATCCGGATGGGAAAGAGGCCGTGCTCCACCAGCGTGAGGATCTCACGCGGGGCTGCGGTGGTCTGCGTCATACACTCCCGTGCGCCCGGCGGCGCGGAAGAAGGGCGAGGCGGCTACCCGGCCGCCTCCTGCGGAGCGGGAAAGATCGGCATGCCGCGTGCCGGGATCAACGCCCTTCCGCGACCGTAGCTTAACTCAATGCCCCCAAAGGGGCTACGGCCGGACGGCCTGGAGATTGGACTGGGTGTGGTAGGCGGCTTCGGCTGTGCTGATGTCGCGGTTACTCGGCAGATCGACTTCTGGGTTCCCGAACATGAGGTCCTCGGGGTCGTCCGAGTGATTGAAGATGCCGAGCGCGTGACCCAGCTCGTGGATGCTGGTGAGGGCCAGGCAGGGCTCGATCCCGGGGTCGTCGGGGAGGGAGCGGGGATCGACGAACACCCTGATCGGGAGCCGAAGCTCGTGAGTGGCCACGTCGATGTCCAGCTGGGTTTCGCCGGCGCACTCCGGACGGAGGGCGCTGTGCAGCCGCAGGCGCTGGAGCTTGTTCTCGGGGGTGCCGCCGCGGACGATCACGTCTGCCGTGCTGGAGTCGGTCACCACCGTCGCGTCGAACTCGCCATAGAGGAAGGCCGACTCCCACACGTCGATGGCCCGCGCCATGTGCTCCGGCAGGCCGAAGGCGTCCTCGACCCAGACGCGGACCGGCAGCTCGGCGTGACTCCAGTGGAAGCTGAGCGTGTCGAGCCCGGGGCCGGGCACAGCCGGGGCCTCGATCCTCCACTCATAGAGGTCGCTCCGCACCGGGGCGCCGATGTCACTGCAGGCGACCGCGACCAGCGCCGCGGCGGCCGCGAGGCAGCGGGACGTGCGGCTCATCGAATCCCCCGCGCCAGGCCCACCGAGAGCGAGACCCGGCTCACGCCCTGCGCCTGGGAGAACCCGCGCTGCTCCAGCTCGTCGGTGGTGAAGCGATGGAGGTCGTAGCGGGCCGAGATCATGAGATCCCACTTGGTCATGACCGGCCGGCGCCAATCGGCGCCGGCCCCGGCGACGAACCGGATCGGCCCGCCTTCGAGGAAGATCCCGCGGTCTTCGGAGGGCAGGTAGAAGAGGCCGCCCAGCCCCACGCGCCAGCGCAGATTCTCCACGACCGGCCCGTCCAGCCCCAGCATGACCGAGGCTGTGCGCAGGGTGCCGAGATCGGTTTCGACGCCGTCCTGCTCGGCCGAGAAGCCGCCGGAGGCGAAGGTGGCCTCGAGGCCCGCGCGATAGCCGGGCGAGATCGGCAGGCTGGCGCCGAGCGCCACCATTGGTGCCACGGACTGCTGGACCGTCACCTCGGTGACGAGCACGTCGCGCACCAGGGTGCTGGCCCACATCGCGCCCGCGCGGGCGTAGTAGTCCGTCTGGGCGTGAAGCGGTCCGGCACCGGCCGCCAGGAGCAGGACCGGGAGCAGAGTTGGCTTGAGCATCGGTGGAAGATGGATCTCGCCTGGAGAAGGGTCAACGTGGACCGCGGGCGTATGCGCGCAGCCGTCTCAGCATGCGACGGTCGCAGGTGACCGCGTCGTCGCCTTTGGGGGTCTCGATCACTTTCATCACCTTGCGGAAGCGCGGGTCGCGCATGATCCGCCGGAAGGGCTCGGGCCCGAGTGAGCCTTCGCCGATCAATTCGTGGCGGTCGCGGCGCGAGCCGAACGGGGTCTTGGAGTCGTTGAGGTGGATGCAGCGGAGCAGCCCGAAGCCGATGGCCTGCTTCCAGCGCCGCCACACGCCGTCGTAGTCGCCCACCAGGTCGTAACCCGCGGCATGGAGGTGACAGGTGTCCACGCAGAAGGCGACGCGATGGCGCACGCTCTCCTCCACCGACTCCCGGAGCGCGGCCAGCTCCTCGAACGTGGCGCCGAGCGAGGTGCCCGAGCCCGCGGTGCTCTCCAGCAGCACCATCACCTCGCCGGGAACCGCCTGGAGACAGCGGGTGATCGCGGCGGCGTTCCGTCCGATGCCGGCCTCGCGATGGTCGATAAAGTTGCCGGGATGCGATACCACCGCCGGGATGCCGAGCAGGTCGCAGCGCCGAAGCTCGTTGCTGAACGACTCGACCGAGCGGGCCGAGAGGACCGGATCCGGGGTGGCGAGGTTGATTAGGTAGGAGTCATGCGCCACTATACGTGCGATCTCACTCCGATCACACTCGCGTCGGAACGCCGTCCGGGACTCTTCCGAGAGCGCAGACTCTCTCCACTGGTTGGGGGTCTTGGTGAACACCTGGATCGCCGTGGCACCGATGGCTTTCCCGCGCGCGAGCGCGTGATGCACACCTCCCTGGGTCGAAACGTGGGCGCCGAGCAGGTCGGCGACTCTGCGCTGATGCATTCGACGATCTCCCTCGCGTGACGAACGGCAGCCGTGTGCTGCTCGCCGGCGATGCCGCGGCCCGGCCCGCGGGGCTCGAGCGCGCCCTGACCCGGGCGGGATTCCAGCTGGCCGAGGCGCGGCCGGCGGGCGATGGGCCGGAACCCGACGCCATCCTGGTCACCCTTCTCAGCGCCTCGGCCGATGCGTTGCGCGCCGCCCTGGGCGACCCACGCGCCGCTTCGCCGCCGATCATTGTAATCATCGCGGGGTCCGATGCCGACGCCCCCACGGCCGCGCTGGCGCTCGGCGCCGACGACGCGCTCGCGGCGCCGATCCACCTGCCCGAGCTCTGCGCCCGACTTCACGCCCGGATCCGGGACCGGCAGTACCCCCGTGGCACGCCTCGGGAGGGAGCGGTGCGCCGCTCGCTCGAGCGCCTGGTGGGCGAGGGCCGCGATCGCCTCAGGCCGGACGAGGTCGTGCTCGCCCTGGTGCGTCGCCTCGCCCGCGCCTTCGACCTGCGCTCGTGCGCCTTCGTCGCCATCGAGTCCGACGGCAGCGCCCGCGTGGTCGCGGGCGCAGGGCAGGAACAGGCCGTGACCGGGCGGGACGAGGCGCTGGATCTCGACCAGCACGGCGAGGTCGCGGAGGCCATCCGGCTGCGGCGACTCGCCGGGCGGCCCGACGGGGCGGTGACCGCGCTGCCGGCGATCGTCGCCGGTCGGGTGCACGGCATCCTCGAGCTGGTGCGCTGCGATGGCCGGCCGGCGCTCACCGCCGCGCAGCTCCAGTTCGCCGACCAGCTCGCGGAAGCCGCCGTCCGGGCGCTCGAGTCCCCGGTCACGGCGGGCGCCAACGGCCCCTACCCGGGGCCACGGCACGGCTCGCCGCAGGTGACGCTCGACCACCGGCTGCAGGAGGAGTTCGAGCGGGCGCGGCGCTACTCGCTCAGCTTCAGCCTCGTGCTGCTCGAGGTGTGCGCCACAGGCAGGGAGCAGGGCGCGGAGACGGTCGAGCGCCTCCAGCGCGGGCTCCGGCTCCCGGACTTCGTCGCCCCCTACGCCGGCGGCGAGTACGCCATCGTTCTCCCCGAGACCGGCGCCGATGGCGCGCGCCGCTCGGTGGCGCGGGTCCGCGAGCAGCTGATCCAGGGCGGGAACGGAACGGTGGCCGAGCCGCCGCTCAGCGCCGGGATCGTGACCTACCCTCATCCCGCGGTGAGCCAGGCGGACGATCTGTTCGCGTTGGTCGAGGCCGCGCTGGCCCGCGGCAAGGCCCAATTGGGCGAGCGGGTCGGGATCGCGGACTGATCCGCCTCAGCGCTTCCGAAGCCAATCCACCGGGTTGAGCGCGACCTGGTTCTCACCCCGGATCTCGAAGTGGAGATGCGGTCCGTAGTCGGAGTTCTCGCCGCCCACGGTGCCGATAGTCTGGCCCCGCGAGACGGTGGCTGAGAGCTGCACCTCTGCAGACTGGAGGTGGGAGTAGACCGAGTAGTACCCGTTGCCGTGCTCCAGCACCACGGTGAGCCCGTAGGTGCCGAACTGTCCAACCAGCCGCACCTTCCCTGATTCTACCGCCTTCACCGGCGTGCCCGCTTCTGACGCGATCCCGATGCCGTTCCAGCGGATGATCCCGCCGCTCGGGAGCGTGTCGCGGCCGAAGCGGTAGACGATCGCGCCCTCGACCGGCCAATCGAGGCGACCGATGTCCGCGGTGGTGATGGAGCCGGGGACCGGCGCGGCCCCGCCCGGCGCCCTCACCTCGTCCCGCCGGGCGCGCTCGAGGGAGGCGAGCAGGTCGTTGAGCCGGCTCTCGTCCTTCTGCAGCTCGGACAGACGCTGCTCCGTGGTTCGGGCGGTCCTGCGCAGCTGCGACAGCCGGCGGGCGCGGGCCTCGACCAGCTCGCTGAACTTGGTGTACTCCGCCTCCCGCTCCTCGCGGGTGCGATCGAGCTGCTTGCGGACGTCGAGCAGGTCGTCGCGCTGCTCCACCACGCGGTTCCTGAGCTTTTCGACGTCGCCTACCAGCGCGCGGTCCTGCCGGCTGGTGAGGTACAGGTACTTGTACCGGCTCAGGAGATCGCCGAACGACTCGGCGGCGAGCAGGGCCTGGAAGGTGTAGAGCGCGCCCCGCTTGTAGATGTCCACCAGCCGGCGCTCCAGCACCGCGCGGCGCTCGGCGAGATTGTCTTCCGTCAGGATGAGCTCCGCGCTGCTCCGGTCGAGCCGGCCCGAGAGACCCCCGATCTGG
>DATLHD010000009.1:0-15302 GCA_035540075.1 Gemmatimonadales bacterium | reverse complement strand
GGCGAAGCGCTCCAGCTGCGCCCGTAGCGCCCTCGGATCCGCCACCACTAGATCGGGACCCCTAGTTTCTTCAGCACGGCGGCGAGTGTCGCGCGGGTTTTCTCGGTGACCGGCACCAGCGGCAATCGCAGCTCGTTGCTGATCCGGCCGGCGAGGGCGAGAGCCGCCTTCACCGGGGCCGGGTTGCTCTCCAGGAAATTCGCCTCCATCAAGGGGAGCAGGCGGTAGTGCCACTCCCTGGCTTTCTCGAACTCGCCAGAGAGCAGGAGGGCCACCATGGCCCGCATCTCGCCGGGCAGCTCGTTCGACGCGACCGAGACGAGGCCATCGCCACCGGCCGCGATGACGGCCAGTGTGAGCCAGTCGTCGCCCGAGAGCACGCTGAAGTCGTCCGGGCGGCCCTGGAGGATCTGCATGATCTGCGCGAGGTCGCCGCTCGCCTCCTTGATGCCCATGACGTTGGGGTGCGCCGCGAGCTGCAGGGTGACCCCCGGCTGGAGATTCACGGCCGTGCGGCCCGGTACGTTGTAGAGGCAGATCGGCTTGGAGGAGGCATCCGCGACGGCGCTGAAGTGCCGGTGGAGTCCGCCCTGGCTGGGCTTGTTGTAGTAGGGTGTCGCGGTGAGGATGTAGTCGGCGCCGACGCGGCACATTCGGCGGGCCTCGGCCACGGCGCGACTGGTGTCGTTGCTGCTGGCGCCAGCCATCACCGGAATACGGCCGGCGGCGGTCTCCACCACCATCGCCACGACTCGCTCGCGCTCGGCGTCCTCCAGCGTCTGCGCCTCGCCGGTGGAGCCGCAGGGCACCAGAAAGTCGATCCCCTCGGCGATCTGCCACTCCACCAGCGCTCGCAGCGCGGCGTAGTCCACCTCGCCGCGCTCGGTGAACGGCGTGACCAGCGCGGTACCGCAGCCCTGCAGACGTGTCATCCGGCTCCTCCGAACAGCATCGCCTCGAAACTGTGGAATCCGGGACGGCCCGGCAGCCATTCCGCCGCCGCCAGCGCGCCAACCGCGAACCCGGCGCGACTCCGGGCCACGTGGCTGAGGGAGACACTCTCGTGCGGTCCGTCGTACGTCAGCTGGTGGGTGCCGGGGATGAAGCCGGCGCGCACCGAGGTGATAGGAAACTCGCGCGCTGGATCGGCCTCACGAGCCTTCTCCCGCAGCAGCGCCGCGGTGCCCGACGGCGCGTCGAGCTTCCCCGCGTGATGCTCCTCCAGTATAAAGGCGCCGAATTCCGGACGCTTTGCAAAGAGCGTGGCGAGCTCCCGCGCCGCGCGGAGAAAGAGGTGCACGCCGATCGAGACGTTTGCCGCGTAGAGGAGCGCGCCCCCGCGACTCCGTACCAGGCGCTCGATCCGGGGCAGCTCGGCAGTCCAGCCGGTCGTGCCGGTCACGGTCGGAACACCGGCTTCGATCAGCCGCTCGAGATTGCCGGCGACGGCATCGGGCCGGGTGAACTCGATCGCGATGTCTACCCCGGCGAGCCGCTCGGGAGTCAGCGCGACGCCGCCCGCGTTCTCCTCGCGCCCGATGACGCGCACGGCATGGCCACGCTCCGCTGCGAGCGCGGCCACCGCGCGTCCCATCCTGCCGTTGCCTACGATCACGATCTGCATTCGTTGGATCGGTCTGGGTTATGAGAACCGCGGGAGCCAGCGGTCAGTCGCCGAAGAACTTGCTGACGATCATGTGCGCTGACCCAGCCGACCGTCCGCCACCAGCAGCTCGGCGATCTGGACCGCCTGCCCCGCGGCGCCGCGGATGGTGTTGTGGCCGAGAACGACCATGCGCAGATCGAGGATCGGGCAGGGCCGGATGCGGCCCACCGTCACCGCCATTCCCCGCCCGCGATCGAGATCGAGGCGAGGTTGCGGCCGGTCGGCGCGCGCGTCCACCTCGACGGGCGGATTGGGCGACGAAGGGAGTCCGGCCACGCACGGCGAGCCGCGAAACTCCTTCAGGACCGCGATCGCGTCTTCCGGCGTAACACGCCGGCGGAACCCTACCGAGACCGTCTCCAGGTGTCCATCGATGACCGCGACCCGATTGGTGTGCGCGCTCACCGCGAAGTCGGCCGGCTCCACGCCGACGGGCCCGAGGGCGCCGAGGATCTTGCGGCTCTCGCGCTCGATCTTCTCCTCCTCGCCCCCGATATGAGGAATCACGTTGCCCAGCACGTCGAGCGAAGGCACTCCGGGGTACCCCGCGCCCGACACCGCCTGCATCGTGGAGACGAACAGACGCTCGATCGTGAAGGCCCGGTGCAGCGGTGCGAGCGCGAGCGCGAGGGCCGCGGTGGAACAGTTGGGGTTGGCGAGGATGGCGCCGCTCCACCCGCGGGCCTCGCGCTGGCGGTCGATCAGTACCAGGTGATCGGCGTTGGCCTCGGGAATGAGGAGTGGAACGTCCGGCTCCATGCGATGCGTGCGGGTGTTGGTGACCACGTACGCCCCCGCGCGGGCAAAGGCCTGCTCGATGGGCCCGGCCACCTCGGCATCGAGCGCGGAGAAGGCCACTGCCCCCGGGAGCGGCGGCGCGCTCTCGGCAATCGTGAGATCCGCGATCGCGGGCGGCAGGTCGCTTGGCTCCCTCCACCGCACCACGTCGCCGAAGCGCTTGCCCGCGCTGGCGGACGACGCCGCCACGGCGGCGATCTCGAACCAGGGGTGGTCGGCCAGGAGCCGCACGAACTTCTGGCCCACCGTGCCCGTGGCGCCGAGGATGCAGACCGGGATCTTCGCGCTCATGGCGCCTCGCGGGAGAGAAGGTCGGCGGCCAGGCGGACGTAGAGGTCCACCCCGCGCAGCAGGTCGGCCTTGAGGATGTGCTCCTTGGCCGTGTGGGCCACACGGATCGAGCCCGGGCCCATCTGGAAGCCTTCGCCCCAGGCTGAGAGAAAGGGCAGGTCGCTGGCGTAACGCACGACGGTCGTGTCCCATCCGGGCGGCGCTCCGCCGGACTTGTGGAAGGGGAGCTCGACAGGAAACGCGACGCTGACACCAGGTGCGAGCTGCTCGGTAATCATCGCCCGGAGAGGTCCGGTCGGCTCGACGGTCCGCACCAGGAGCTGTGCGGATGCGAATGGTGGGATCACGTTGGGCGCGACCCCGCCGTCGATCAGACCGAGGTTCAGCGTGGAAGGGCCGAGCAGGGCATCGTGAGGCAAGGGTATCCGGCGGATCCGCTCGATGGTGTCCAGCAGCGCCGCGATCGCGCTGGAGCCATCCTCCGGATAGGCCGAGTGGGCCGCCCGCCCGGTCGCGGTGAGGTCCACGCGAAGCGTGCCCTTTTGCCCGATGGACAGGCGGTTTTCGGTCGGCTCGCCGTTGATGAGAAACCGGCCGCGGGGACCGAAATCGGCCGCCGCGCGGGCGCCGTCGGACCCGTTCTCCTCGCCGACTACGAAGAGGAGCCCGATCCGGCGCTCGCCCCCGGCGGCCAGCCGCTCCGCGGCCGCCACCATCGCCGCCGCCAGGCCCTTGGCGTCGCAGCTGCCCCTTCCCCGGATCGCGACCTCGTCCTCCACCAGCGGCAGGTGGGGAGGGACGGTGTCCACGTGGGTCGAGAAGACCAGCTCCGGCGTCTCCCGGTAGGCGTACAGGTTGTCCCGGCCGCGCGAGACCGGCTGGCGCGAGGTCCGATACCCGGCGCGCCGGAGGATCCCCTCGAGGAGGTCGATCGCCGGCTGCTCCGAGCCGGTTGGTGTTTCCAGGGCCACGAGGGCGCGCGTCAACTCCATAGGGTCCATGAATGCAAACGCCCCGCCGTGCCAAGCGCAGGCGGGGCTCCAGGTCGAAGGATGGTCGTGACGTCCCTAGGCCGGTCGGCGCCCGCCGCTTCTGCGGCGCTTGAGCATGGTGGTCATGCAGGGAGTCATGCGTCTAACGTATGAGAGGGACGGGGGAACCGGCAAGTGGGGCCGCTTGACGCCATCGGTCGCGGCCCATAACTCTGAGCTATGATTCGCGCCCTGGGCCCGCTGGTCTTGGCCGGTGCCGCAGCCCTTCTCGGCTGCGGGGACACGACGGAGTCGTCCGCCGAGGGCCGTATCCTGGTCACCGTCAACACCCGCGGCGCAGAGCCCCAGTCCGACGAATATCTCGTCACCTTGAACGGCGAGCGCCCCCTCTCGATCACTCCCAACGGATCCGCGGTCTACGACGAGGTGCCCGAGGGCGCCTATGTCGTCCACCTCTTCGCTCTGGCCGACAACTGCGCGGTCAGTGGCACGCCCAACAGCCGGTCGGTCCGCGTCATTCGGGGTGCCGTCATCGAGATCAGCTTCTCGGTGGCGTGCAGCGTGCCGGAGACCGGCGGCTTCCGCATCGTGGTCACCACCGTCGGCACACCGCAGGACGACGATGGCTACCAGCTCTCGGTGGCGGGCACGTCGCTGCGCGCGATCGAGGTAAACGCGGAGGAGAGCTACGAGGGACTCGCCCCTGGCGCGCACCTGGTCACCCTCAAGGACGTGGCGGACTTCTGCGATGTGGTGGACGGGAACCCTCAGCCGTATACCGTGGTGCCGGGGAAGGCGGTACGCGTGGCGATCGACGTGCGCTGTGGGGAGGTGGGGGAGCCGTCCGTGAAGGATCTGTCACCGTAGATGGTTGTCACCTGAGCGCAGCGAAGGGGGCCATGCTCGATATGGCCCCCTTCACTTCGTTCAGGGTGACAATCTCATCTCCCGCTCCACCTCCCGCGCCGCCCGCTGTCCCTCCTCCACGTTCACCAGCGCGAGCAGCACCGCGCCCACGGCGAAGAATCCGATCACCGACAGGATCGCGTTGCGGCTCGACCCGGTGACCGCGATCGTGCCCGCGAAGATCAGCGGCCCGAAGATCCCCGCGAACTTCTCGAAGATGCTGAAGAACCCGAAGAACTCTCCCGACTTGTGCTGGGGAATCATGCTGGCGAACAGGCTGCGGCTCAGCGCCTGGGTGCCGCCCTGCACCACACCCACCAGTCCCGCGAGGATGTAGAAGTGCGTGGCCGTGGTCATGTAGTAGCCCAGGATGCTGATCACGGTGTATGCCAGCAGGCCGAGGAAGACTGCCCGCTTGGCCCCGATGCGTCCGGCCACGGTGCCGAAAAGGAAGGTGCAGGGGATGCCCACGAACTGCACCAGCAGAATCGCACCGATGAGCGCGCTCTGGTCGATGCCGATCTCGGTCCCGTAGGCCGTCGCCATCTTGATGATGGTCTGGATGCCGTCGTTGTAGATCAGGAAGGCGAGCAGCATCAGGAAGGCCTGGCGGAAGCTCCGGAGCTCACGAAAGGTCTCCCCCAGTCGCACGAAGGCGACCCGGACCGGACTCTCGCCCGGACGCTCGTCCGGCTCGATCCGCACCGGTGGCTCGGGGACCTTGCGGAACAGCGGAATCGAGAACAACGCCCACCAGACCGCGACCGACAGGAACGCCAGGCGCGCCGGAAGCGTGGCCTCGCTTTCGCTCAGCCCCTCCCCTGAGGGCAGCCCGAAGGCCGCCGGCATCTGGATCCAGGCCAGGTTGAGGGCCAGCAGCAGACCCCCACCCAGGTACCCCACGGCGTACCCTGCGGCCGAGACCCGGTCGATCTCGTGCGGCGCGGCGATGTGAGGGAGCAGCGCCTCGTAGAAGACGTAGCTCCCCGCCACGCCTACCATGATCGCGATGAAGAGCCAGGAGCCGAGATCTAGGTCACCGGTGCCGACCAGAAACAGTCCGCAGCACGCGACCACGCCGATGCCGAGGAAAATCGCCGTAAAGCGCTTTTTGGCCGCCCGGTAGTCGGATACGGCGCCGAGCAGCGGGGAGACGAGCGCGATGATCAGGAGCGCGATCGAGTTGATGGTCGCGAGGCGCTGCGTGGCGCCGCCCTCGGCGATGCCGGCGCCCGCCACCTTCACGAAATAGATCGGAAACACGGCGACCATGATCGTCGTCTGGACCGACGAGGCCGCCCAGTCGTACATCGCCCAGGCGCGAAGCTCCGGCCGTCCCAGGCCCATCCGTTCGAGCAGCGATGGTCGTGGCATGGCGGAGAAGATCGGGTCGGCCGGATGACAAGGCAACCTTTCCGGCGCGCCGCGAGTCCAAGACGTACCGGCGCTCCGCCGGGCCTCCTCACTCGAACCAGGGTGTGGCCCATGCTCTCTCCGATCGCACTGGCGCTGGTCGGCACCCTCGCGCTTCAGGGCGCGCGCTCCGATTCCCAGGCCGCCGCAGCGGCGGCATCCTCCGACTCCTCATCCGTCCGCCAGTGGCGCGAAGACCTCGCCTATCTCGCGCGTGAGCTGCCGCGACGGCATAAGAACCTCTTCCATACGATCAGCCGGCAGCAGTTCGACAGCGCGCTCGGCGCGCTCGAGCGCAAGCTGCCGGGTCTCGCGCGCCACCAGGTGATCGTCGAGCTGGCGCGGTTGGTCGCGCTGGTGGGCGACGGGCACACCAACATCGCTCCCACCCGGGACCCCAAGATCGGGTTCCACACCTATCCCGTGCGGCTCTACTTCTTCAAGGACGGGCTCTTCATCCGCAGCGCCGCGAAACCGGTGACCGATCTGGCGGGCGCGAAGGTGATCCGGATCGGCCGGCTCACCGCCGACGAGGCCTATCTCGCCGTGCGGGAGCTGATCGGCCGTGACAACGAGATGAACGCCCGCTACTTCGCGCCCTTCCTCCTCGCCATGCCCGAGGTCCTGCACGCCGTCGGCGCGATCGACGAGCCCGACGCCGTGCCGTTGCTCCTGGAGCAGGGCGGCACCCGCGTCGTGACGGTGCTCCACCCCTCGGGCCTCGCCCCGATGCTACCCTCGGACACGGACGTGAGCTGGATGCAGGAGGATGGCTGGGTGGACATGCGGGGCCCCGACGGGCCGCGCGCCCCGATCTGGCTTCGCGGCGACCCACGGGTCCCCCTGCGGCTCGACTACCTGCCCGAGAGCCGAACCGCGTACGTGCAGTACAACAAGGTGGGCGACGCGCCCGACGAGACGGTCACCGATTTCGCGGGGCGGTTGCGCGCGTTCGTGGACTCCGCACCCGTGGACCGCGTGGTGCTCGACCTCCGGCTGAACCGCGGTGGGGACGGCACGCTCAACCAGCCCTTGGTGCTGAGCCTGATCCGCTCACCCAGGCTGGAAGGGCCCGGGCACCTGTTCGTCGTCATCGGCCGGAGCACCTTTTCGGCCGCCCAGTTCCTGGTGCACGATCTCGAGGAGTACACCGACGCCGTCTTCGTCGGCGAGCCCACGGCCGGAAAGCCCAACTCCTACGGCGACTCCCGTCGCATCACGCTGCCCAACAGCGGCATCACCGTTCGCGCGTCCATTTACTACTGGCAGCGGACCCACCCGCTCGACAACCGGCCCTGGAAGGGCCCGGACGTTGCGGCCGAGCTCACCTCGCGCGACTACCGGGCCAACGTGGATCCGGCGATGCGCGAGATCCTGGCCTGGAAGCCGGAGCCCTCCCTCGCGGAGCGCATGCGCGATGCATTCGCGGCGGGCGACTCCGCCGGTGCGCTCAAGCTTCATCTCGCGTACAAGACCGACCCTCGCCACGCCTACACCGATACGGAGGTCGAGCTCAATGCGCTGGGGTACGAGCTGCTGCGGCAGGGGCGACACATGGCTGCCATCGCGGTGCTTCAGCTGAACTCGGCGGATCACCCCGGCTCCTCCAACGCCTTCGACAGCCTGGGCGAGGCCTACATGCAGGCGGGGAGACACGACGAGGCGGTGCGGAGTTACGAGCGCGCGCTGGCGTTGGACCCCGCCAACGAGAACGCCCGGCAAATGCTGGAAAAGCTCCGCGGCGGGGCCGCGGTTACGCCGGCTGGCGCCCTTCCCGCGCGATCCGACGCAGGGACAACAGCACCGCTCCCGCGAGGGTGACCACGATGACGGCCAGCGAGAGCAGCGTCGGCACATGGAGCCAGTGGCTCAGCGTCATCTTGAGGCCGACGAAGATGAGGATGATGGCGACGCCCGGCTTGAGGTAGACGAACTTGTCCATCATGCCGGCCAGGACAAAGAAGAGGGCCCTGAGCCCGAGGATGGCGAAGACGTTGGAGCTGTAGACCAGGAAAGGGTCGCGGGTTATCGCGAAGATGGCCGGGATGCTGTCGATCGCGAACACCAGGTCGCACCACTCCACGACGATGAGCACCAGCAGCATCGGAGTGGCCAATACCGCGCCATCCCTCCGGCGGGTGAAGAAGCGGGTGCCGTCGTAGTAGTTGCTGAACGGCAGGATCCGCCGGGCCAGCCGGACGACCGGGTTCTTCTCCAGGTCGACCTCTTCCTCCTGCTGCCGAATCATCCGGATGCCGGTCAAGATCAGGATGGCGCCGAAGAGATAGATGATCCACTCGAATCGGTCGAGCAGCAGGGCGCCCAGGGCGATCATGATGAACCGCATGATGATCGCGCCCAGGATGCCCCATTTCAGGATCTTCGGCTGCGCCTCGGCCGACACGCCGAAGTAGGAGAAGATGAGGATGAAGACGAAGAGATTGTCGACGCTGAGGGAGAGCTCGATGAGGTAGCCGGTGTAGTACTCCAGCGCAGGCTGGGTGCCCTCCCGCCAGAGGATGAACAGGCCGAAGAGATGGGCGAAGGTGATGAGCCCGAGACTCCAGCTCAGCGCCTCCTTGAAGGACAGCACGTGCGACCGGCGGTTGAGGACCCCCAGGTCGAGAATGAGCAGAGCGGCGACCAGGCCCGTGAAGCCGAGCCAGACCGCCGCACCATGATGCCCGAACAACTAGCGGCCCGCGGCCATGGCTTCGAGCCGCGCGACGCGCTGCTCCGTGGGAGGATGGGTACTGAACAGCTTGCCGAACCCTCCGCGATAGGCTGCCAGCGGGTTGACCTGGGCCAGCGGCGCCGCCGCCGGTGCCACCTGCATCGGGATGCGATGCGCCATCGCGTCGAGCCGCACCAGTGCATGCGCCAGCGGCAGCGGCCGCCCCAGGATCAGGGCGCCCACCCGGTCGGCCTCGAACTCCCGCTGCCGGGAGACCGCCGACTGGATGATCATGGCCCCGATCGGCGCCAGCAGCATCACCGCGAGTTGGGCGAACGGGTGTCCGCCGTCGTCATCGCTCCCCCCACCGAACAGGAAGAGATAGGGCAGGTTGCTGAGCGCGCCGGCGATGCCGGCGGCCACGGTGGCGATGAGCATGTCGCGGTTCTTGATGTGCGCCAGCTCGTGCGCGATCACACCCTCCAGCTCCTCCTGCGGCATCGACTTGAGAATGCCGGTCGTGACCGCGACCACGGCCTTGCGCGGACTTCGGCCGGTGGCGAAAGCGTTGGGCTGCTCGTGCGGCGCCACCGCCACCAGCGGCATGGGAAGCCCGGCTCGCTGGCGCAGCCGGTCCACCATGCGATACAGCTCCGGGGCCTGGGCTTCGGTGACGACCTGGGCGCCGTACATCCGGAGCACCAGTCGGTCGGAAAAGAAGTACATCACGAAGTTGAACAGGCTGCCGAGGATCAGGGCGAAGACCAGTCCCTGTGCGCCGCCGAGCAGCTGGCCGGCCAGCCCGAACAGGGCCACGAGGGCCCCCATCAGCACGAACGTCTTCACGTTGTTCATACGCTCCTCCAGATGCGTACGCATCCCGCGGCGGAGAGGGCGAAAAAAAAGAGCGAGACCCCGTCCGTTGCCGCGCCATGCGCGTTGGACGAAGGTCTCGCTCTGGAAACGCCGGGCGCTGCCGCCCCGCTCCCCCTCCGAACCGTGCCCACACTTTGGCGGACAGTCCTGACGATTCGGGGGTCCGCCACTCGGCGGATAAGCTACTCCCCTTCTTGAGCCTGAAGATAAAGGAGCTAGCGCCGAATGTACACCCAGTGTGCCTGGCCGCCCGACCGCCGTTCCGGCCGCATCCGGTGGACCAGGGACACGCCCGCCACGGCGGCACTGGTCTGGCCCTCACCTGAGCTGAGCCGAATCTCGCCCGAAGTCCGGTCGAGTGCCGAAGGCAGGAATCGCCAGGTGCCCCCGCTGGCGATGATGCGGACGCCGCAGGCACCCGCCGACAGATCGTACCGGGCGATGAGCTCGAGAACGTACGTCCCGTCGGTCTCGAGGCGGAGCTCGCCGCTCAGGACGGTGCATCCCACCATTCCGGACCCGTTCGCCTCCTGGTCGAGGGAGACCGGTAAGAGTCCCCCATTGATGCCCACCAGCTCGTAGCGACCGACCACCGTCGCGTGCTCCACAGTCCCGGCCTTCATGGGATCGGTCGCTGCGTGCATGGTCCCACTACTTCTGGAGATCGATCTCGAAGGGGATCCCGCCGAACTGGGTCTCCGCCGTGATCGAGCTGCCGCTGACGACGCCGTCGCGCAACCGAGCCGGGTCGCCGGTCGGGGTGAAGTCGATGGCGTTGCCGGCCATCTGGTAGGTCCCCTCGTCCGACATGGTGACGCTGCCGTCATTGAAGGCCGCTTCGACCTCGAGGTAGTAGCTCCCATCGGCCAGGAGCTCCAGGTAGCCGCTCTCGAACCGCAGGGACGAGCCGCCGCCGTCGGTGAAGGTCACCGGCAGGCCGGCGCCGCCGCCGCCCAGATTGCCCAGCGTGCGGAGACCGGTGAGATCGTAGGTGCCGCTGACATCGGCCGGAGCGGGCTCGGGCCCGGTCGAGCCGCTGTTGTCGCCGCCGCAGGCGGCGGTCCCTAGCGCGAGTGCGGTGAGTGCGGTGCCGGCGAGCCGGCGAAGCGAGTGCGAGAGCATCGTGTTCCTCCTCGAGTGTGGTGAGTCAGTGCGCCCCGATCGACGCAGCTACGATAGAACCCGGGCTTCACCTCGATCTCACCTCGATCTCATCCCGTCGGAAACACACCCGAAACACACGAGCGCCCGGCAGGCTCTCGGCCCACCGGGCGCCGTACCGTCGCGGCTCCCGCTCCGCTGCTTCCTCCTCACTCAAGGTTGGGCCGGCCGCGCGGCCGGCGGGTGAGTGGACATGAAGGCGCCGTCGACCTTCACCTCCGAGCCTTCGTCGGTCGGATCGCTGGCCAGGAAGCCGGCCCCGGTGAAGCTGAAGTGCCCGCTGATGTGCTCCGCGCTCGAGGCGGTGATCTCCAGCGTGCCGCGCTTCGCCCGATACAGGCCGGTGGGCCGCTCGGAGCTGCCGGCGATGTACATCGCCCGGAAGCCGTCGACCGTCGTGTCGCTCAGCTCGTAGCGCCCCGGTGCCGGCATCCGGCCGTCGAGGCTGGAGAAGAGAATCGCCCCCGAGGAGTCCGCGCCGCCGAGCGTGATGGTGAAGGCCGACACCCCCGTCCCGCTGTCGCCCACGACCCCGAACGCCACCTCACCCGCTGGGCGCGCGCTCATGCCGCCCTCGATCGAGGCCTCGAAGTACGAGGCGCTGGTGCCCAGCGCCGCTCCCGCCGTGATGAGCGCGCCCGCCGTCAGCGCGATGACCCCCATGCCGAGCATAGCAATCGACTTCATGGTGCACCCCCGGAGAGATTTGAGACCGTCGTGCCGTTTCGATGGTCAGCAGACTACCGGCACGGGTTCATCACTATCTCAACCCGATCTCATCCGGGTGGTGCGCCCGGGGTCAGAACCCTGGGTCGGCGCTGTGGACGGGGTCGTCGAGGAGGAGGGCCCGGAGGGTGGCCCCGACCGGGGTCTCGAACTGGCCCTCCGGCACGATGAGGAGCGCGTTGGCGAGGATCATGGAGGTGAGAATGCCGGAGCCTTGAGGACCCGTGAGCCGCGCCTCCCGGACATCGGGGCCGTCGGCGACCACGGCGCGAAGAAAGTGCTGCAGCCGGGGCTTGAGGTGGATCGGCTCGGCGACGCGCACCGGCACGGTCCGGCGGAAGGGCAGGGGGTTGCCTGCCATCTTCCGGATCGCTGGCCGGACGAAGAGCTCGAAGGTCACCATCGTGCTCACCGGGTTCCCGGGCAAGCCGATCCAGGGAACGCCCTGGAGCAGCCCGAACCCGACCGGTGCGCCCGGCCGCATCCGGAGCTTCCAGAACCGCTGCTCCACGCCGAGCTCGTCCAGCACGGCACGCAGGTAGTCGTGCTCGCCGACGCTGATCCCGGCCGTGGTCACCAGCAGGTCGGCGTCGAGCGCCCGGGTGAGCCGTTCCCGCAGGCTCTCCGGCGTGTCCCGGGCAATGCCCAGATTCACCGGCTCCGCGCCCGCGCGGCGTACCATGGCGAACAGAGTGTGCGTGTTGCTGCTGGCGGTCTTGCGGCCGCTGAGGATCTCTTCCGGCTGATCCACGTCCACGATCTCGTCGCCGCTCCCGAGGATCGCGACCCGGGGTTGCCGGTACACCAGCGGGCTCGCCACCGCGAGCGACGCGAGCACGCCGAGCTGAGCGGGGCCGAGCTCTGTCCCGGCCTGGAGCACCGTCCGCCCCTTCCGGATGTCCTCGCCGGCGCGCCGGATGTTCACCCCGACGTCGCGGTCCTTGAAGATGGTGACGATCTCGGCGCCGTGATCGGTGTCTTCCTGCCGCACCACGGTGTCCGCGCCTTCGGGGAGCGGCGCGCCGGTGAAGATACGGGCGCACTCGCCCGGCGCGATGGGCCTGGTGGGAAATCGGCCGGCGGGGAGATGCTCGACCACGGTAAGACGGACGGGTCGCTCCTGGGTCGCGCCGCGAACGTCGTCGCCGCGCGTGGCATAGCCGTCCATCGCCGAATTGGTCCAAGCGGGAATGTCGAGCGGGCTGACGACGTCCTCGCCGAGAACGGCGTCGAGCGCGTCGTCCAGCGGCATCCGGAGTGCGGGCTGCCGCCGCACGTCCTCGAGGATGCGGCGCGCCGCTTCGGCCGCGGCGAGCGGCGCGGTCATGGCTCCAGCGTCAGCGCGTGCTCCCAGGCCAGGTTCGCCAGGAGCTGGAGCCACATGGTGTCGTTGAAGCGCAGGATCCGGACGTCGCAATTGAAGCCGTGGTCGTCGGTGACGATCGCCACCCACTCGCTCGCGTTGCTCCCGGCGGGATCGTACAGCGGACTGGGAGCGACCGCCCGGCGAAAGACCTCGATCTTGGGAATGGGCGCCTGCTTGAAGCCTTCGACCAGGACGATGTCGGCGCCGGGGAGGTATTCGCGCGCGAGGCCGATCGGATCGTATTCCTCGGGCGCGCGGTGGAAGAGCGCCCGCATGTCGGGGCTCACCAGGAGCACCCGCTCCGCGCGGCCCTCGTGGAAGTGCCGCCAGCTGTCCACGCCGGGCTGGTCCACCTGGGCGGGGTGGTCGGCGTGCTTCATGGTCATGACCCGGTGGCCCCGGCGCACGAGCTCGCTCGCCAGGGCGACCGTCAGGGTCGTCTTTCCGGCGTTCTTCCGGCCGATGATGGAGATGATTCTCGTCGCCACAGCTCTTCCGTGCGCGCCAGGTCGTCCGCGGTGTTCACGTTGAAGAACAGGACCTCCGGGTCGCCGTAGCGGGCGACCTCGGACAGGGGGAGGATACCGACGCCGATGCGCTCATGGAAGGCGATGGCCCGGAGATCGCCCCGGTCGAGACACTGCGCAATGGCGTCGCGGCAGGCCGGACCGTACCCGGCGCACAGCGGCTCCAGGCCCCGGCGGCCGTCGCTCTGCGGTAGGAAGGCGTCGTGCGCTCCGAGACCCTGGCCCAGCCGGCGCAGCAGTCCCTCGGAGACGAAGGGCATGTCCCAGGCGATGAGGACCACGGGGGCGGGGGTCTCCACCACAGCGGTGTAGATCCCACCCAGCGACCCGAGACCCGGCCGCACGTCGGGCACGACGCGAAGGTCCGGGCGCCAGCTCGGCGCCTCGGGGGCGTTGGCAACCAGCAACGGCGGCCCATCGAAGGCCGCCGTCATCACCCGCACCAGGCGATCGAGGATCCGCTCGCCGCCGACTGTCTCGAGCCCCTTCGGGCGGCCGCCGAATCTCGTGGCGCCGCCGCCGCCGAGGATCGCGCCCCGCACGCCGCCGCTCAGTAGCGCCTCCCCCGGTCCCGCTCGAGGATCACGTCGATGCCGATGAGCACGCTGAACATGTGCTTGAACACCTGCTCGTGGGGCGGCTCGAACCGCGGCGCGGTGGTCGGGCCGGTGACGGCGTCGATGCCCACGATGTTGTCGCGGACCTCCCAGCGCAGGTGATAGCCGCGGCTGATCTGCATCGACGCCCCGACGCCAAGGGCGAACGCGGGGGTCACGCTCTCCCGCTTCTCGTCCTCGTAGATGGTGAGCAGCACGCCCTCGTTGCTCACACCCTGCACCAGGATCGAGCTCTGGTTCGCGAACAGGACGCCGGCATTCGCACGGACAAAGGGAGAGATGAACTCACGGCTCGCCAAGCGGAAGTTCACTCCGACCGCGAATGTCACCGCGGCCGCGGATTTGTCCTGCTCCTGGATGTCGTCGCACACCTCCAGGTTGCGCTGACTCTCCGGAGTGTTCACGATCTGGCAGGAGTCGTCGTAGCCGAGCCCGAGAAGCAGGAAGTCCGCGGTGATGCCCAGATTCTCGCCGGGAAAGTAGGCGCCGGAAAAGCCGGCCCCGAAGTTGGACTTGATGCTTCGATTGAGGTTGAAGGTGTCCACGAAGGGCGGGTCCTGTACCGGCTGGTTGGGGACCGTCCAGAGTCCCTTACCCCCGATGTACGCGCCCGAGACGGTGAAGACGATGCGTGACTGGTCTCCGGTCTTCTGGGCCATGGCCGCGGTGGAGGGAGACGCAAGCAGGGCGGCGATGGCTGCGAGATCCCGGATGCGCATCGAAGCTCCCGGCTAACGGTGGTCCTTCGTCTCGGGACCGGCGGCCCCATGCATGTGCGGCGTGCCGCTCACGGCGCGCCCGACCAGCACCATCCCGCTCCGGCGGGCGATCTCCACCGCGAGGGTCGAGGGAACCGACGGCGTCGCCACCCACGCCAGACCGGCGCGCACCGCCTTGAACGCGAGCTCCGCGGAGATCCTGCCCGTCACCAGCAGCCCGAGCCCCGCCACCTTCCGCCCGGCGAGCAATGCGCCGCCGATGGACTTGTCCACCGCGTTGTGCCGCCCGATGTCCTCGGCGTGGGAGACCAGGCAGCTGTCCGCCTCCGCCCCCGGCGCGGCCGGCTCGACCAGCGCGGCGGCGTGGATCCCGCCGGTGTCCTTGTAGCGCTCACCGCGGGCGAAGAGGGCCTTGAACAGGGCACGCAGGTGTTCGGGTGGGGGCGGTAACCCCCGGAGCGGGCTGCCCTCCACCGTCGTGGGTTCCGCTAGAAACGTGGAGACGGCACCGCAGCCCGATGCCAACACAGGTCGGCGGCCCTCCGCCTGCACCACCGCCACTCGCTCCGG
>DATLHD010000008.1:0-12161 GCA_035540075.1 Gemmatimonadales bacterium | reverse complement strand
CCACCGATGACGACGACCCTGCCGCGTGTGCCCTTGTGACTGTCGGCACGGAGACGGGGGAGCCACTCCGCGGCGACGTCGTCCGTCACGAGCCCGGGCCATTCGGGGTCGGCGGGCGGATGGCCGATGTCGGCCACGAGCACGTCCCCGACCTCGTCACGCGCGAGCAGATGGCCCCGACGAACACCGCCGAAAGTCACCGTCAGATCGGCTCGCGCGGCGCCGTGGACGGTGCCGCTCAGCAGGTCCACGCCGGTTGGCCCGTCCACCGCGACGAGTGGAACCTCGAGGTCGAGCAGCCGTTCGAGGAGCGCCGCCACGGGCGGGCGCGGCGGCCCGCTGGCGCCGGTCCCGAGCAACGCATCGACCGCGTGGGCGACGGTGGGCCATGGGCCGTCCGGCGCGACCTCGCGCACGCCTTCGGCCCTCGCGAGCCGGGCCATGCGCTCGCGGAGCTCGGCGCCGCCGTCGCCGGGTGGCGCCGTCACCCACACCGGCACATCCGATCGGTGGAGGGCACGGGCCAGCACCCAGCCGTCACCGCCGTTGTGTCCATGGCCGGCCGCGACGAGTACGCCTCCGGCAAGCCGGGCGGCGAATCGTGGGGCCATCGCGGCAAGGACCGCGCGGCCGGCACACTCCATCAGGGTGGCCAGCTCGATGCCGCCTGCGATGGCTTTGCGATCCCACGCGGCGGATTGGTCGGGGGTCAGGACGGGAAGCACGGGGTTCAGCATGTCATCCCGAGCGAAGCGACGGATCCTGCCGGCCGGCTCCGCAGCACGCGGGCAAGATCCCCCGCTTCGCTCGGGATGACACCCAAGGATGAGAGAAGCCTACTTGTAGCTCTGGCCGATCGCGCGACCGAAGGAGATCTCCCCGTTGTCGATGCGGAGATTGAACCCGCATTCGGGGTTGGTGCAGACCCAGGCCTTGTAGGTGATGGGGGCCCCTTCGCGGCCGTAGTCGGAAAGGGGGATCAGGGTTCCATGCGAGCACTTCTGGCACGACGGCCACTCAGGTCTCTCCATGCTCCCCTCCACGGTCGATCCACCCTCCACTCAGGCGCCTCGGACACCCTGCCATTCGTAGACGTCGCCGAAGGCGTCGTCGAACTGGTACACGGCTTCGAAGTCGGATTCGAGGTCGCCGGGCTGGGTCACGAGCAGCCCGACCTCCACCAGGGTGAACACCAGCCGGCCGATATCCTCGGTCCGGGTGACGCCCCAGTGGCCGAGCACGTGCGGCGCGAGGAGCCCGAACTGCGCCCGGGCGAAGTCGCGGCAGGCCCACGCCAGCTCGGCCCCGCTCACGTGGCGCCGCATCTCGAGGCGCGACTGGAGGTACTCGATGGTGGCCAGCACGAAGAGATAGGCCCGCTCATGGTACGCGCCCCCCTTCGCTCGGATGCGCGCCATCACGTCATCGGCGAACTGCAGCTCGTTCACCGGACGCTCTCGGAAGGGAGGGACGCCAGCACTCAGGCGCTCCGGCGGACGCGACCGGCCGCCGACTTCGATTGATAGAGCGGAAAGGTCGAGCTGAGCTCTCCGACCTCCTCCCGGACGCGAGCAAGAGTGGCCTCGTCCGGACGGGTCAGCGCCCGGTCGATCAGCTCGGCGATGCGCTCCATCTCGCCCGGTCCCATACCGCGAGTGGTGAGCGCCGGCGTGCCGAGGCGGATGCCGCTGGTCACGAACGGCGACTGCGGGTCATCCGGGATCGTGTTCTTGTTGACCGTGATGCCGGCCTGGTCGAGCGTCTTCTCCGCCACCTTGCCGGTCAGGTTCTTGGGCCTCAGGTCCACCAGCATCAGGTGCGTGTCGGTGCCGCCGGAGACGATCGCGAAGCCGCGACCGATCAGCGCCTGGGCCAGCGCCTTCGCGTTCTCCACCACCCGCCGGGCGTAGACCTTGAAGTCGTCGGTGAGCGCCTCGCCGAAGGACACCGCCTTCGCGGCGATGACGTGCTCCAGCGGGCCGCCCTGCGTGCCGGGGAAGACGGACTTGTCGATCGCCTTCTGATACTGCGCGGTGCAGAGGATGAGCCCTGCACGAGGCCCGCGCAGCGTCTTGTGGGTGGTGCTCGTGACCACCGGCGCATGCGGCACCGGCGAGGGATGGACGCCGCCCGCTACCAGGCCGGCGAAGTGCGCCATGTCCACCAGAAACACCGCGCCGACCTCGTCCGCGATCGATCGGAAGGCGGCGAAGTCGATGATCCGGGCGTAGGCGCTGCCGCCTGCGATGATGAGCTTGGGCTGCTCCCGCTTGGCCTGCTCGCGGACCTGGTCGTAGTCGATCCGGCCGGTGGCGGGATTCACTCCGTAGTGCACCGCCTTCCACACGACCCCGCTGTGGTTGACCGGCGCGCCGTGGCTCAGGTGCCCACCATGCGGCAGCGCCATGCCCATGATCTTCTCGCCGGGCGACACCACGGCCATGAAGGCGGCGAAGTTCGCCTGGGCCCCGGAGTGCGGCTGGACGTTCGCGTGCTCCGCGCCGAAGAGCTGCTTCAGTCGGTCGATGGCCAGCTGCTCGATCTCGTCGATGACCTCGCAGCCGCCGTAGTAGCGGCGGCCGGGGTAACCCTCCGCGTATTTGTTGGTGAGCGGGGTGCCCATGGCGTCGATCACGGCACGGCTGGCGAAGTTCTCGCTGGCGATCAGCTCCAGACCATGGCGCTGCCGGCCCAGCTCCCGGTCGATCAGGTGGGCCACAAGGGGATCGGCGTCCCGCAGGCTAGCGTTGTGGTCGTGACTCATCCGTGCTCCCGTTCGATTTTCGCGACCCGACGCGCATGCCGGCCGCCGGCGAATTCGGTCTTCAGCCAGGTCTTCAGGATCTCGATTCCCTCGGCTTCGCTGAGGAAGCGTGCGGGGAGGATGAGGACGTTGGCGTCGTTGTGCTCCCGCGCCAGCCGGGCGACCTCGGCCGACCAGGCGACAGCGGCCCGCACGCCCGGATGCCGATTCGCCGCGTACGACATGCCCAGACCAGTGCCGCAGAGCAGCACGCCGCGGCGCGCTTCGTGATGTTCTACCCGGGAGGCGACCTGGTGGGCGTAATCGGGATAGTCGGTCGACTCCGGCCCATCCGTCCCCATGTCGAGCGGTTCGTATCCCAGCGCCCGCAGCTCGTCGAGCAGCCGTCGCTTCAGCTCGAACCCGGCGTGATCAGCGCCGATGGGAATGACTTCGGGCATCTGCTTCCCTAATGTACAAGGAATCATCGGCGCGGTAGAGGGTGCCGCGCTAGCGCCTGCCCCCCATCCACATGCGATCCAGCCCCGCCAACGCCGCGATGCGCTGCTCGGCCAGCCGATCCGCCGCCCGGTAGGTGGGAATCCGATCTGTCCGGGCGATCTCGAAGATACGCAGCAGGGTCTCGTAAATCTCCCCCGCCTTCTTGAGCGAGCGCTCGGCCGGCCAGCGGTGCAGCTCGCCGTAGACGTTGATGACGCCGCCGCCGTTGATCACGTAATCCGGCGCGTAGAGCATGCCGCGACGCTCGAGCTCGTCTCCATGGCGATCTTCCGCGAGCTGGTTGTTGGCCGCACCCGCCACGACCTTCACCTTGAGCCGCGGGATGGTATCGTCGTTGATGGTGGCCCCGAGCGCACAGGGAGCATAGATGTCGGCCTGCTGGTCGTAGATCGCGTCCGGAGCGACCGGTGTGGCGCCGAGCTCGTCCACCACTCGTTGCACCTTCTCGGGTCGGATGTCGGTGACAATGAGACGCACGCCCTCGCCGTGGAGATAGCGGCAAAGATGGTAGGCGACGTTGCCGGCACCCTGCACCGCCACCGTCTTCCCCGCCAGACTGTCTCCACCCCAGCAGGCCTTCGCCGCGGCCTTCATGCCCACGTACACGCCATAGGCGGTCACTGGGGACGGATCGCCCGAAAGGCCGAGGAGCCCGGCCACATGGTCGGTCTCCAGCTTGATGTATTCCATGTCCGCGGGCGTGGTGCCGATGTCCTCGGCGGTGATGTAGCGTCCGTTGAGCGTCTCGACGAAGCGGCCGTGAGCCCGGAAGAGCGCCTCCCGGTCTTGCCGCCGGTTGTCACCGATGATGACCGACTTCCCACCGCCGAGATTGATGCCGGCCACGGCGGACTTGTAGGTCATCCCCCGGGCAAGCCGCAGCGCGTCGGTGATGGCCTCATTGGTGTCCCTGTACTGCCAGAAGCGGGTGCCGCCCAACGCCGGGCCGAGGGTGGTGTCGTGGATCGCGATGATCCCGTAATAGCCGCACGACGGATCGTGGGACAGGAGAAGCTGCTCGTGTCCGAACGAGCGCATGGAGTCGAAGATGTCCACCGGATCACCCCGTCCCTTTGCCGCTGTCGTAGCTGTAGAACCCGCGGCCCGTCTTCCGGCCGAGCTGTCCCGCGGCCACCATCCGCCTGAGCAGGGGACAAGCCCGGTACTTGTCGTCGCCGAGCCCGCGATGGAGCACCTCGAGGATGGCGAGACACACGTCCAGTCCGATGAAATCGGCCAGGGCCAGAGGCCCCATCGGGTGCGCCATCCCGAGCTTCATCACGGTGTCGATGGACTCGGGCGTCGCCACCCCCTCCATCACGCAGAAGATCGCCTCGTTGATCATCGGCATCAGGATGCGATTGGCGACGAATCCGGGATAGTCGTGCACCTCGACCGGGACCTTGCCCAGCGTCCGCGCTGTCTCCATGACCGAGGCCGTGGTGGCGTCGCTGGTGGCGTGTCCCCGAATCACCTCGACCAGCTGCATCACCGGGACGGGGTTCATGAAGTGCATCCCGATCACCTGCTCGGGCCGCCGGGTGCGCGCCGCGATCTCGGTGATGGAGATCGAGCTGGTGTTGGTCGCGAGAATCGCGCCGGGCGGGGCGATGCGATCGAGCTGCTCGAAGATCCCGAACTTCACCGACGGGTTCTCGCTCGCCGCCTCTACCACGAGGTCGGCGCCGGCGGCGGCATCCAGCGAGGTCCCCGTCTTCACCCGGGCGAGGATCTCCCCCGGCGCTTCCGCCGGGATGGTGCCCTTCTTCACCTGGCGGTCGAGATTGCCGCGGATCGTTGCGGTGGCCTTGTCCAGCGCGCCCGCGGCGCTGTCCACCAGCGCTACCTCCCAGCCGTGCTGGGCGAAGACGTGGGCGATGCCGTTCCCCATGGTGCCGGCGCCGATGACGGCGGCTCGGGTCATGACCGGTCCTTTCCGGCCCAGCGTCGCGCGACGAGGACCGCGATGGTGAGCGCCAGGGTGGAGGCGAGTCCCCCCTCGGGGCCGAAGGCCCCGCCGGTGAGCCAGGCCGGCGACCCCGGGTCGTAGTCGATCAACGGGATGCGGAAGGGCACGCCGCTCACCGGCGCGTCCAGCGCCGCCAGCACGCCGTTCCATCCGAGGTGCGCACCCCACGCGGTCCAGATCCCGCCGGGTGCGTAGAAGGCGAGACCGAGAAAGACCCCGGCGAGCGCGATGTTGCCGATCGCGAGCGAGGTCACGTTGGGATTGGCGACATGCGCCAGCGCGAACGCGACCGCGACCAGCACGATCGCGGTTCCGCGGCCGAACGCGCGGGACAGCGCCACCATGGGAACCCCGCGGAACAACACCTCCTCGGCCAGTGCGGCCGGCGCGAGCACAACCAGGGTGGTGGCGACGGTGCCCGCGTAGTCGCCCGCGGTGCCGGAGTCCCGCGACCACTCGGCGCCGCCCACGAGGGTCGCGATGGCGAGCCCGGCGCCGGCGGCCAGGCCGCCCGCAATAAGGCCGAGTCCGAAGCCGGGCCCGCCGTGCGATTCGCGGTAGCGCAGGTCCTCGAGCGTGAGCCTCAGCACCCGCACCCCGATGAGCCAGGTGAACAGCGCGGTGCTCAGCAGCATGGCGATCGATTGAAGCAGGACCGGCCCGGGACCGCTGCCTTCGAGCCAGTCCTTGACGGCGGAAGCCGAGCCGGTGACCGGCAGCGCGAGGCCGAAGGCGATGAGGCCGGTGAGAAGGAAGACCAGTACGACGAAGGCGATCGACCATCCGATCGCCTTCGCTGGGGAGAACCGGTCGGCCACGAGCGGCCCGGTCAGAGGAGAGTGCGGAGCTTCGGGCCGAGACCGAGGATCACAGCGGCGGCGAGGCCGATCTTGAGGAGGTCCCCGGTCAGGAACGGCACGAACCCGACCCTGAGCGCGGCGCCCGCGTCGCCACCCAGCAGGGCCAGCTGGGCGGCCCCGCCGGCGTGGATGACGACCATCGCCAGCGCGCACCCGAGCAGGACTCTGACCAGCGATCGGGCGTCACCCGCGAGGCGGCCCGCCACCGCGGCGGCCGTTGGAAACGCCAGCAAGTAGCCGCCGGTCGGCCCGAGCACGTGCAGGAGTCCTCCGCTGCCGCCGGCGAACACGGGCAGGCCCAGCAGGCCGAGGCAGAGATACAGCAGCAGCGCCGAGCCGCCGAGGGCGGCGCCGAGGAGTCCGCCCACGGCGATCACGGCCAGCGGCTGCAGGGTCATCGGCACCGGGCTCAGCGGCACCGGCACGGTCACCTGCGCGGACGCCGCCACGACGAGGGCCGCGACACCCGCTGCGAATGCCCGCCGCCCAGCCAGCCAACGATCCGCCGTCGCCAGTGCACCTGCGTGTCTCCCGTCGTTCATCCGAGCATCTCCACGCTGAGCGCCACCGCGTTGCCGCCGCCCAGGCACAAGGTGGCGAGGCCGGTCGCGCCGCCCCGGTCGCGAAGGGCATAGAGCAGGGTCGTGAGGACTCGGGCACCGCTCGCGCCGATCGGATGGCCAAGCGCGACCGCGCCGCCGTGCACGTTCACCCGGTCCCAGTCCCATCCCAGCTCCCGCCCGTCCGCCAGCGCCTGCACCGCGAACGCCTCGTTGGCCTCGATCAGATCGTAGTCTCCGATGGTGGTTCCGGCACGTCCCATCAGGTTGCGCACCGCCTGCACCGGGGCGAAGAAGATCTCGCGCGGCTCCCCCCCGCCGGTGGCATAGCCGGTGACCCGCGCCAGCGGTGTGATCCCGTTCGCGTTCGCGAAGGCAAGCGAGGACATTACCAGCGCGCTGGAGCCGTCGTTCAGGCCCGGCGCGTTCCCCGCGGTAACCGTTCCCCGGTCTTTCCGGAACGCGGGCTTGAGCTTGGCCAGCGTCTCGACGCTGGTGTCCTTCCTCGGCCCTTCGTCGGCGGCGATCGTTGTGGGGGCGCCCTTGCCAGGTATCTGCACCGGGAGAATCTCCGCCTTGAACTTGCCGGCCGCGGTGGCCTCGACCGCTTTGCGGTGGCTCTCGTAGGCGAAGCGGTCCTGGTCCTCCCGAGTCACGCCCGCCTTCTCCGCCGTGTACTCGGCGTACTCGCCCATGTGACAGCAGCCGAAGGAGTCCCAGAGACCATCGTGGATCATCCCGTCGACCATCGTCTGGTTGCCGGCCTTGATCCCCGCGCGCATGCCGAAGACGTAGTGCGGCGCGCCGGACATGGACTCCTGCCCGCCGGCGACGATGCATTCCGCGTCACCGGCCTTGATCGCTTGCGAGGCGAGCATCACGGCCTTGAGGCCGGAGCCACAGACCTTATTGATGGTGACGGCCGGGATCGTCGCCGGGAGACCGGCGTGGATGAGCGCCTGGCGGGCGGGAGCCTGGCCGGAGCCGCCCTGCACCACCTGCCCCATGATCACTTCTTCGACCGCCGCGGGGTCCACCCCGGCGCGGGTGACGGCCTCGCGAACGACCATGGCCCCGAGCTGGGGCGCGGTGAAGCTGGAGAGACCGCCCAGGTACTTGCCGATCGGCGTGCGGACGGCGGAGAGGATGACGGGTGTGGTGGCGTCGCTCACGGACTCCTCAGGGTACAAGCCGAGAGCAAGATAGCCGGAATCGATACCACTGTCATCCCGAGCGAACCTGTCATCCCGAGCGCAGCGAGGGATCTTGCTCGGACTGGCAAGATCCCTCGCTTCGCTCGGGATGACAGGTTACGGCGCCAGCGCCCGGCTCCGTACCTCCCCGCCGATCCGCTCCAGGAACGCGGCCACGGGCATGACCTCCTGCTTCTTCCCCGCCCCCCGCACCCGGAGAGCGAGGCTGTCGCTGTCAGCTTCCCGCTGCCCGATGACGGCCATGTAGGGCACCTTCTGCATCTCGCCCTCGCGGATCCGGTAGTTGAGCGTCTCCGAGCGGTCGTCCACGTGCACCCGGAGCCCGGCGCCCTTGAGCCGCGCGGCCAGCGCGCGGGCCGGCTCGTTCTGCGCGTCCGAGATCGGGATGACCCGGACCTGCTCCGGGGCGAGCCAGACGGGGAACGCTCCGGCGAAATGCTCGATGAGATTGCCGGTGAACCGCTCCAGGGTGCCGTAGATCGCGCGGTGAATCATCACCGGCCGGTGCGGCCGGTTGTCGGGCCCGGTGTACTCGAGCTCGAATCGCTCTGGCAGGTTGAAGTCGAGCTGGATCGTGGGCCCCTGCCAGATCCGGCCGATCGCGTCCTTGAACTTGATGTCGATCTTGGCCCCGTAGAATGCGCCGCCGCCCTCGTCGATGCGATACGGAATACCCTTCCGCTCCAGCGCTCGCTTCAGGATCGCCTCCGCGCGGTCCCAGACCTCATCCCCGCCCAGCCGCTCCTCCGGCCGGGTCGAGACCTCGAAGTCGAGCTCGAACCCGAAGGTGGCCCGCACCAGCCGGTCCACCTGGTCGAGGCAGAGGAAGATCTCGTCCTCGACCTGGTCCATCGTACAGAAGATGTGGGCGTCGTCCATGCTGAGGCCGCGCACCCGCAGCAGGCCGTGCAGGGTTCCCGACTTCTCGTTCCGGTAGACGTTGGCCACCTCGCTCAACCGCAGCGGCAGGTCGCGGTAGCTCCGCTGCTGGCTCTTGTAGATGAGCGCGTGCATCGGGCAGTTCATCGGCTTCACCCGATACCGCACGTCCTCCGACTCGCCGGCGCCGGCCGCCATTGGCGGATACTGGTTGGCGGCATAGAGCGGCAGATGCCCCGAGATCTTGAACAGCTCCTCTTTGGTGACGTTCGGCGTGTACACGAGGTCGTAGCCGTTGGCGACGTTGTCGTCCTCCACCGCGCGGGTCAGCAGCCATTTGATCGTGGCACCCCGCGGATGCCACAGCACCAGGCCCGGACCCACCACCTCGGAGATGGAGAAGAGATCGAGCTGCCGCCCCAGCACCCGATGGTCGCGCTTGCGCGCCTCCTCCAGGCGGTGGAGGTAGGCGTCCAGGTCCTCCTTCTTGAACCAGGCGGTGCCGTAGATCCGCTGGAGCATCTGCCGCTTCTCGTCGCCCCGCCAATAGGCCCCGGCGGCGTTGAGGAGCTTGAAATGCTTGAGCCGGCCGGTCCCTGGGATGTGAGGCCCGCGGCAGAGATCGGTGAACGGCCCGTCGGTGTAGACGCTGATGGTCTCGTCGTCGCCCAGCTCGGAGATCCGCTCCAGCTTCAGCGGATCGTCGGCGAAGCGGCGGTTGGCGGTGTCGCGGTCCACGACTTCGCGCACGAAGGGGTAGTCGGCCTTCGCGACCTCGCCCATCTTCGCCTCGATCCGCTCGAGGTCCTCGGGCGTGAACGGGCGCGGCACCTCGAAGTCGTAGTAGAAGCCGTCCTCGATGGGCGGCCCGAAGCCGATGCCGGCACTCGGGAAGAGATCGCGCACCGCGGTGGCGAGGACGTGGGCGGCCGAGTGGCGCAAGACCTCCAACGCCTCGGGATCTCGATCGGTGAGGATGGCGAGGGAGACGTCCCGCTCGATCGGCCGGTCGAGATCCCACACGGCGCCGTCCACCTTGGCGGCCACGGCCGCCCGGGCGAGCCCGGCGCCGATGCCCTCGGCCACCGCCCTGACGGTCGTGCCGGACGCGACGTCCCTCACGCTGCCGTCCGGCAGCGTGACCCGCACCGTGTCGCTCACTCCGCCGATACCCCGGGCGGGGCGGCCGGCGGGCTCGACGGCGCGAACCAGAAGTAGAGCGCGATGCCGACCAGGATCAGCATCGCGACCATGACCCAGCGTCCCACTTCGGGTCCGCGGGAGGGTACGGGGCGTTCGTTCATGCGGTGGCCTTCGACGAGAAAATCCCTGCGCGTGAAGCGTGAGAAGGTTAACTTAACTGCATCGAGAATTCTTCCGTAAGAGGACTTCGCGTGCGCCACGACGACGAACTGAGCGGAGGAGAAGTAGTGCTGTGGGCGGTGCTCGGCGCGGGCGCCGGCCTCCTCGCGTCCATCGCGCTGAGCGAGTGGGTGGGCGAGGTGAACAGCGGACGCGTCCGCCGGATCGCGGAGCGCCTCCGGGAGCAGGGGCCCACCCGCATGACGGCCGCGGCCTCCGCCCGCGCCGTGCAGGTGGCACTCAACGCGGAGCCGCGGCTGGCGGGCCTCCCGATCGAGGCGAGGGCGGTGAGCCGCGGCGCGGTGGAGCTGCGCGGCTGGGTGCCCAGCCGGAGCATGAGGACCGCCGCCGGCCGCACGGCCCTCGCCGTCCCCGGCATCGAGAGTGTGATCAACAGCCTGCTGGTGCGAGGCGAGGACGATCGCCCCTCGCCCGACCAGCCCCGGGCGGCCGACCAGAGCGCATGACCGCGCCGCTCGCCCCTCAGTACGACCCCTCCGAGATCGAGTCGCAGCTCTACGCCTGGTGGCGGGAGCGGGACCTGTTCAGCCCGGAAGGAGCTGCGCGGGCTCGTGGCGGCCCGCCGGGTGAGCCCTACGTCATCCAGATGCCCCCGCCGAACGTCACGGCGGAGCTCCACACCGGTCACGGTCTCAACAACACGGTCCAGGACGTCCTCATCCGCTTCGAGCGGATGCGAGGCCGCCGCGCGCTCTGGGTGCCGGGCACCGACCACGCCGGCATCGCGACCCAGAACGTGGTGGAGCGGCTCCTCGCCAAGGAGGGACTCACCCGGTTCGACCTCGGGCGCGAGGCCTTCGTGGAGCGGGTCTGGGCCCACGTGCAGGAGACCGGCGCCCGGATTCTGCAGCAGCTGCAGGCGATCGGCTGCTCCGCCGACTGGTCGCGCACGTACTTCACGCTGGACGAGGATCTCTCGCGGGCGGTGCGCGAGGTCTTCGTCCGGCTCCACGAGAAGGGGCTCATCTACCGCGGCCATTACATCATCAACTGGTGCCCCCGCTGCCTGACCGCCCTCTCCAATGAGGAGGCGGAGAAGGAAGAAGTGGACGGGCGGCTCTGGCACATCCACTATCCGGTGGCGGATGGGGACGGGCACATCACGGTCGCCACCACGCGTCCGGAGACGATGCTGGGCGATACCGGCGTGGCGGTGCACCCCGACGACGAGCGCTACCGCGAGCTGGTGGGCCGTCAGCTCCGGCTGCCTCTCACCGATCGGCGTATCCCCGTGGTCGCGGACGAAGCCGTGGATCCGACGTTCGGTTCGGGCGCGGTGAAAGTGACGCCGGCCCACGACCCCACCGACTTCGAGATCGGCCGCCGCCAGGGCCTGCCTTCCGTGGACGTGATGACGCCGGAGGCCCGGATGAGCCTCGCGACGCCGGAACGGTTCCAGGGACTGGATCGGTTCGAGGCGCGGAGGCGGGTGGTGCGGGAGCTGGAGGAGCGGGGGCTGCTGGAGAAAGTGGAGAACCACCGGCACGCGGTGGGTCACTGCTACCGCTGCGGCACCGTGATCGAGCCCCGTCTCTCGGAACAGTGGTTCGTCCGCATGGAGCCGCTCGCCCGACCGGCGCTCGAGCGCTACCGCGACGGGACCCTCCAGTTCATTCCCGAGCGTCGGGGCGAGGACTACGCCCGCTGGCTCGAGGGGATCCGCGATTGGTGCATCTCCCGGCAGCTCTGGTGGGGTCACCGCATCCCGGTGTGGTACTGCGAGGACGAGGGTTGCGGCCGGGTGAGCGTGAGTCGGACCGACCTGACCGCCTGCCCCGGTTGCGGCGGTGCGGTGCGCCAGGACGAGGACGGGCTCGACACGTGGTTTTCCTCCTGGTTGGTGCCGTTCACCAGTCTCGGCTGGCCCGAGCCCACGGACGACCTCGCCACGTACTACCCCGGCCACACGCTGGTCTCCGCGCCCGAGATCCTGCTCTTCTGGGTCGCCCGGATGATCATGTCGGGGCTGTACGTGATGGGCGAAGTGCCGTACACCAGGATATACCTGCACGGCACGGTGCGGGACACGCA
>DATLHD010000007.1:0-11089 GCA_035540075.1 Gemmatimonadales bacterium | reverse complement strand
GATGAACCGGCTGCTGGAGAAGCAGGGGAATCTCCAGGAGCGGATCGACGCGCTCGGCCTCTGGGAGCTCGACCACAAGATCGACCTCGCAATGGATGCCCTGCGGCTTCCCCCGGGCGACGCCGACGTGACCAAGATCTCGGGCGGCGAGCGGCGACGGGTGGCGCTCTGCCGCCTGCTGCTGGAGCAGCCGGACATGCTGCTCCTCGACGAGCCGACCAACCATCTCGACGCGGAAAGCGTCTGGTGGCTGGAGCGCTACCTGGCCGAGTTCAAGGGGACGGTCGTGGCCGTCACCCACGACCGGTACTTCCTCGACAACGTGGCGGGGTGGATCCTCGAGCTGTACCAGGGCGCGGGAATTCCCTGGGAGGGCAACTACTCCTCCTGGCTGGAGCAAAAGGAGTCGCGCCTGGCCCAGGAGGAGAAGCAGGCCTCCGCGAGGCAGAAGACCCTCCAGCACGAGCTGGAGTGGATCCGGATGTCACCCAGGGCCAGGCAGGCGAAGAGCAAGGCGCGCATCACCCGCTACGAGGAGCTGCGCGAGGCGGCGGCGAAGCAGACCGAGGGCAGCGCGGAGATTCTCATCCCGGTCCCCGAGCGGCTCGGCGACGAGGTCGTCGTCGCTGACAAGCTGACGAAAGGCTTCGGCGACCGGCTCCTGATCGACGACCTGACCTTCTCCCTGCCGCGGGGCGGCATCGTGGGGGTGATCGGCCCCAACGGCGCCGGGAAGACCACGCTCTTTCGGATGATCACCGGCCAGGAGGAGACCGACGGCGGAACGCTGAAGGTGGGCTCGACGGTGCAGATCGCGTACGTGGACCAGAGCCGCGACACGCTCGATTCGGAGAAGACGGTCTACCAGGAGATCTCCGGAGGCGAGGATCAACTCCAGTTCGGCCGCCGCACCGTGAACGCCCGGGCCTATGCGGCGGGCTTCAACTTCCGTGGCGCCGACCAGCAGAAGAAGGTGGGCACGCTGTCCGGAGGCGAGCGCAACCGCCTCCACTTGGCCAAGCTGCTCCGAAGCGGCGGCAACCTGCTCCTCCTCGACGAGCCCACCAACGACCTCGACGTGGACACCCTGCGCGCGCTGGAGGAGGCGCTCCTCAACTTCGCCGGCTGCGCCGTGGTCATCAGCCACGACCGGTGGTTCCTGGACCGCATCGCGACCCACATCCTGGCGTTCGAGGGCGACAGCGAGGTGGTATGGTTCGAGGGGAACTACCAGGACTACGCGGCGGATCTCAAGCGGCGGAAGGGCGTGGAGGCGGGCCAGCCGCATCGGATTCGGTACAAGAAGCTGGTGAGGTAGCGCCCCTCCGCCACACCGCTCGCCCCCGCTATAATTACCGCCCTATGACCCCGCACACCGGCCACATCCCGTATCTCCCGGCGCGCATCGAAGGCCTCGCCACGCTGGCGAAGAACCTGTGGTGGAGCTGGAACCGCGACGCGCGCGGCCTCTTCCGTAGCATCGATCCGACCCTGTGGGGCCTCACCCGCCACAACCCGCTCGACCTCCTGTGTCGGGTGGATCCGGAGCGGGTCGCCGCCTGCGCCAGCGACGCGGACTTCCTCCGCCGCTACGACGACGTCATGACGCGGTTCCACCACGAGACCACCAGCCGGGAGACCTGGTTCACCCAGAACTACGGCGAGCTCGACGGCCGCCCGGTGGCCTACTTCTGCGCCGAGTTCGGCCTCCACAGCTCGGTGCCGATCTACTCCGGCGGTCTCGGTGTGCTCGCGGGCGACCACTGCAAGGCGGCGAGCGACGCCGGCGTTCCCCTCGTCGGCGTTGGCCTCATGTACATGAAGGGCTACTTCGACCAGCGGCTCCGGGTCGACGGCTGGCAGGAGGACAGCGACGACGAGTACGACCTCTCGGTGACGCCGCTCGAGCCGGTCGTCGGTCCCCAGGGTCGCCCCTATCTCGCCACCGTCGAGACCTCGGGCCGCCCGGTGCACGTGCGGGCGTGGCGGATGATGGTCGGCCGCGTGCCGATCTACCTGCTCGACACCAATCTCGACATCAACCACGCCGACGACCGCGGGCTCATGAACAAGCTCTACGCCGGCGGCCCCGATCTGCGCGTGCGCCAGGAGTGGATCCTCGGTGTCGGCGGCGTGCGGGTGCTGCGCGCCCTCGGCATCCAGCCCGCCGTGTGGCACGCCAACGAGGGGCACGCCGCGTTCATGATGATCGAGCGGCTGCGCGAGCACCTGGCTGCGGGCACGCCATTCGACGAAGCCGTGCGGCAAGTGCGCGCGCACAGCGTGTTCACCACCCACACGCCGGTCCCCGCGGGACACGACGCCTTCACGGTCGAGTCTCTGGCCGCCTGCGCCGGACCGATCTGGGAGGAGATGGGCATCGAGAAGGCCGCGCTCTTCCAGCTCGGCAAGCACCCGTCGATCGAGGGGCAGTTCCACATGACCGTCTGCGCGCTCCGCTTCTCCGCCCGCGTGAACGGAGTCTCCCGCCGTCACGGGCAGGTGTCGCGCACGCTCTGGCGCGACCTGTGGCCGGGGCGTCCCTGGGAAGCGGTACCGATCGGCCACGTGACCAACGGCGTCCACCTCGCCACCTGGATGGCCACGCCGATCATGCAGCTGCTGGATGAGCACCTCGGCCGCAACTGGGGCGACCGGCTCGACGAGCCCGGCTTCTGGGACCAGGTGCTGACGCTGGACTCGGACAAATTCTGGGCCGCGCATGTGCGCCTCAAGCAGGTGCTCGCCACCCGAATCCGCGACGACGCGCGCCAGCGGTTCGCCGCGCGCTTCAAGGAAGCGGCCCAGGTCGTCGGCGCGGGAACGCTGCTCGACCCCAACGCGCTCACCCTCGGGTTCGCGCGTCGCTTCGCCACCTACAAGCGCGCCAACCTCATCTTCCGCGACATCGATCGACTGCGGCAGCTGCTGGTGGACGTGCGCCGTCCGGTCCAGATCATCTTCGCCGGCAAGGCGCACCCGGCCGACAACCCGGGCAAGGAAGTGCTCCAGAGCGTCTACCAGTTCACCCGCGACCCCGAGTTCGAGGGTCGAGTCGCCTTCGTCGAGGACTACGACATGCACATCGCTCACCTCCTCGTACAGGGGGTGGACCTGTGGATCAACCTCCCCAGGGTGCCCCTCGAGGCCTCGGGGACGAGCGGGATGAAGGCCGGGCTCAACGGCGTACCGCAGCTCGGCACGCTGGACGGCTGGTGGCAGGAGGGCTACGACGGGCTGAGCGGCTGGGCCATTCCTCCCGCGGGCGATACCGAGGACGCCGATACGGCCGACGCCGAGCGGTTTTACCGCCTGCTCGAGGACCACGTGATCCCCATCTACCACCACCGCAACGCTGCCGGCGTTCCGATCGGGTGGGTGGACAAGATGCGTCACGCGCTCCGCCTCGCCGGCTCCCGTTTCAGCGCGCGCCGGATGGTCCAGAACTACGTCCAGGAGTACTACGCTCCGGCGATCAGGGGCGAGACGGCGGGCGACGATCCGCCCACCGGCTGAGGCGCACGACATGGCGGAGCTGATGAGCGCGGCGGGCGGGGAGAGCGTCTCCATCGTCCATGTGACCGCGGAGTATCTCCCCTACGCCCGAACCGGTGGGCTGGCCGAAGCCGTCGCCAGCCTCGCCGCGTTTCAGCACGCCTCGGGTCTCGACGTCGCCGCGATCCTGCCGCTCTACCGAACCGTGCGGGACGAGGCCGACCTCGAGCCCGTCGGCCAACCGTTCGTGGTGACCCTCGGCGGACGACACGAGGAGGCGCGGGTCTTTCGCGCCGGCGGTCCGGTCACCGGCCCGCAGGTGTATTTCATCGAGCACCTCGAGTATTTCAACCGCCACGGCATCTACGGTGAGAGCGGGGCCGACTACCCCGACAATCACCGGCGCTTCGCCTTCTTCTCTCTCGCCGCCTGCATGGCGCTGCCCCGCCTGGTGAAGGGGCCCATCCTGCTCCACACCCACGACTGGCATACCGCCCTGGTCCCGGTGTACCTCCGCACCATCCTCGCGCATGAGCGCCCCGCTCGGAGCGCCAGTATCGTCGTGTCGGTCCACAATCCAGGGTACCAGGGGCACTTCGGGCCCGAGGTCATGCCCGAGATCGGCTTACCGTGGGGACTCTACAACTGGCAACAGCTCGAGTGGTACGGGAAGGTCAACTTCCTGAAAGGGGGGCTGACCTTCGCCGACATGGTGACCACCGTGAGCCCGACCCAGGCGAAGGAGCTCCGCACCGGCGGCGGCGGATTTGGCCTGCAGGACCTCTTCATCGCGCTCGGCGACCGCCTCATCGGCGTCCTGAACGGGATCGACCAGCGGGTGTGGAACCCCGTGACCGATACCCAGATCACCGCCCAGTACTCAGCCGACAAGCTCGAGGGCAAGCGCAAGTGCAAGGCCGCGCTCCAGCGCTCCTTCGGGCTGCCGCAGCGGCGCCGCGTCCCGCTGTTCGGCTTGACCGGTCGGCTGGTGACGCAGAAGGGGCTCGATCTCATTCTGGGCGCGACCGAGCTCCTCGGGAGCGATGCCCAGTTCGTCTTCCTGGGTAGCGGCGACCCGCGCTACGAGCGCGCGCTGGTGGACCTGGCCTCCTCGGCGCCCAACCGGATCGGCGTGCAGCTCGACTTCAACGACCGCCTCGAGCACCGGTTGATGGCCGGTGCCGACATCTTCCTCATGCCGTCCCTGTACGAGCCCTGCGGCCTCACCCAGATGCGCGCGCAACGGTACGGCGCGCCGCCGATCGTCCGGCGGGTGGGCGGCCTGGCCGACACGGTGGAGGACGGCGTCTCCGGCTTCGACTTCGACGGGTATTCCCCGGAGGCGTTCCAGGAGGCCGGCATGCGCGCGCTCCGCGCCTACGCCGACGCCGGCAAGTGGCAGGCGATGGTGCGCCGGGCGATGGCCCGGGACTTCGGCTGGGAACGCTCGGTGGATCAGTACCTCGAGGTCTACCGCCGGGCCGTCGCCCACGCGGCGATGCGTTAGGGCCGACGATGGACTTCGTCCTCGCGCTGCACAGTCACCTGCCTTGGGTCCTCAACCACGGCCGCTGGCCGCACGGCAGCGATTGGCTCTGCGAGGCCGCTCTCGACACCTACTTGCCGCTGATCGAGCAGCTGCGCGCCCTGGAGACCGAGCGAGTGGCCGCGCCACTCACCATCGGCGTCACGCCGGTCCTGGCGAATCAGCTGGTGAGTCCGACCTTCGTCGGTGAGATGGAGGCCTTCTTCGCCCAGCGGCTCATGGCCTGCGACGAGGCCGGGATGTCGCTCGCCGCGACCGGCGAGGAGCATTTGGTCCCGCTGGTGGAGTTCTGGCGCGGGCGGCTGACCCGCCTGCGACGGCTCTTTCACGACCTCGGTGGCGACATCGTCTCGGCGTTTCGATCGCTGGAGGAGGGCGGGCGGATCGAGACCATCACCTCGGCCGCGACCCACGGGTTCCTCCCGCTGCTCGCGCGCGATGAGAGCATCCGGCTCCAGCTCGCGGTCGGCCGCGCCGAGCATCGCCGGCTGTTCGGGCGTCTGCCCCAAGGCATCTGGGTGCCCGAATGCGCCTACCGCCCTCGGGGCGCATGGCAGCCCTGGAGCAGCGCGCCGCGCTCCGGTGTCCGCCGCGGAATCGAGGAGCACCTCGGCGACGCCGGGTTCCGCTTCTTCTTCGTCGACTCCCATCTCGCTTCGGCCGGCCGCCCGCTCGGCATCTACGGGGATCCGGCCACCCGTGCCGTCGTCCAGCGGTCTGGCAATCGGACCGACGGACTGGGCCATCGCTCGCCCTACCGGAGCTACGAGGTGGCGCCCTGGCGCTCGGACGGCATCGCCGCCTTGGTGCGGGACCCGCGCTCGTCCATGCAGGTCTGGAGCCGGTTCCATGGCTACCCTGGCGACGGCGCCTACCTCGAGTTCCACAAGATGCGCTGGCCCGGGGGACTCAAGCTCTGGCAGGTGACCGGCGGCAACGTGGATCTCGGCGACAAGGGGCCCTACGACCCCGACGAGGCCCGCGCGCGCGCGCAGGAGCATGCGGAACACTTCGCTGGATTGCTCGCCGGCATCTCGACCAGCGAGCGCCAGCGTCGAGGGGGCGTCATCGTCGCGCCGTTCGATACCGAGCTCTTCGGTCACTGGTGGTTCGAAGGCCCCGAATGGCTCGGCGGGGTCTACCGTTCCCTCGCGCGCGAGGAGCGCGGGGTGCGGCCGGTCACCGCTTCGCGCCATCTCGCCGAGCACCACGCACGCCAGCCGATCGCGATGCCCTCCGGCTCCTGGGGGGCCAACGGGGACTTCAGCATGTGGCTAGGCGAGACCACGGTCTGGACCTGGGAGCGGGTCTGGGCACTGGAAGAGACCTTCTGGGACGCGGTGCCGATCGCGATCGAGCGGCCCGCCGCCCGCCCTGTGCTGGCCCAGGCCGCCCGCGAGATGTTGCTGGCCCAGGCGTCCGACTGGCAGTTCATCATCTCGACCGGTGCAGCAGCGGACTACGCGGAGCGGCGGCTCCGGCAGCATTGCGACGACGCGGAGGCCCTGCTCGCCGCACTCCTTCCCGGCGCCGAAGCGCGCCTCGCCGAGGCGCAGGCGACGGCCGAGGAGCTGCACCGCCGCGACGACCTTTTCCCCGATATCCTTTCGGCCGTGGCCGTGGCCAGCAGCGGTTCCAGAGCGCTGGCGTTCGGCTGACATGGCGCCGATCCGATTCGTATTCGGACTCCACGTCCACCAGCCGGTCGGCAACTTCGACCACGTGTTCGCCCAGCACGTCGAAGACGTGTACCGCCCCCTGCTCGATCGGCTCGCCGGCCGTGGCTTCCTGCCGGTCGTGCTTCATCTCTCGGGGCCTTTGCTCGAGTGGCTCGAGGCTCACGAGCCCGCCTACCTCAACCGGTTGGGAGCGCTCGCATCGGAGGGCAAGGTCGAGATTCTCCTCGCCGGCTTCTATGAGCCGGTGCTCGCCGCGCTGCCGCGGGCGGATCGCGTCGAGCAGGTCCAGTGGATGCACGAAGCGGTGCAGCGGCGCTTCGGGGTGGACGCGCGCGGGCTGTGGCTCACCGAGCGTGTCTGGGAGCCCGAGCTCGCCGCCGATCTCGCGAACGCCGGAGTGCGATACGCCTTGGTGGACGACCGCCACTTCCTCGCTACCGGCTTCCCCGCCGAGCGGCTGCATGCCCCCTTCTGGACCGAGAGCGATGGGCGGCGGGTGGCGCTCTTTCCCATCGACGAGCGCCTCCGCTATCTGATCCCGTTCCGGCCTCCGGAGGAGACAGCGGGCTATCTCCACGAGCTGCGTGCCGCTGGACACCGCCTCGCGGTCCTGGCCGACGATGGCGAGAAGTTCGGCGGCTGGCCGGGAACGAAGGAGTGGGTCTACGGGCGCGGGTGGCTCGACCGGTTCATGGACGTGATCGGGGCACAGGTCGAGCGGGGCGAGGTGCGACTCAGTCGTCTGGACGAGGCGCTGGACGAAGTGCCCAGCAGTGGGCTCGCCTATCTGCCGACCGCCTCGTACACCGAGATGGAGAGCTGGGCGCTTCCGCCCGAGGCGGCGTTGCGCCTGGCCAGGCTACAGCGAGACCTGGGTGAGGCGCGGGTGGCGGGCGCCGACGGCGCGCTGGTTCGCGGAGGCCACTGGCGCAACTTCCTCGTGAAATACCCCGAGTCGAACCGGATGCACAAGAAGATGCAGGCGCTCTCCGCCCTCTGTCGCCGGCGGGGAAACCCTCCCGAAGCACGGCGCGCCATCGGACGCGCGCAGTGCAACGACGCCTACTGGCACGGCGTGTTCGGGGGCCTCTACCTCCCCCACCTGCGGGACGCGATCTGGCGGGAGCTCGCCCGCGCCGAGGCCGAGCTGCGGCGGGGAAAGCGACTCGCGTGGGAAGTGCTGGACTTCGACGCCGACGGACTCGAGGAGATCTGGGTCCACTCCGACGCCTTTTCCGCCCTGGTGAGCCCGGGGCGAGGCGCGAGCATCGAGGAATACACGGTCTTCGCGAAGGAGATCAACTACGCCAACGTGCTCACCCGGCGCCGTGAGGCCTACCACGATCTGGCGTTGGAGCGGGCCGCCGCCTCGGCGGGCCATGGCGACGGCGGGGCCGCGAGCATTCACGACATCGAGGAGGGCATCCGGCTGGATGTCCGCCCACCGTTGGACCAGGAAGACCGGGCGCTGCTGGTCGAGCGGCTCCTGCCCGCCTCACTGGACTTGGAGCAGTATGCCTCGGGCGACTACCCGCGAGTGCATTCCTGGGCCCGTGTCCCTTTCCATTGCGCGGTTCAACGGCGACGAGGCGCGCTGGAGATCGCGTGTGCGGCGGGTGAGCAGGGCCCTCGGTTGGCGAAACTGATCCGCTTCGGGGAGATGGGAGAGCTGACGGTACGGTATGCCTGGGATCCGGGTGTGGCGCCGGACGACATCTTCGCCGCCGAGCTCTCCATCGCGGGGCAGCTCGCGATCGACGCGACACCCAGCGCGGACGTCTGGCGGCACCCGATCGAGACGGTGGCGAAGTCCGAGCGTGGCCTGGATCGGACCCGCCAGGGTGAGTCGCTCACCTTCCGCTGGCCCGCCCGCCTGGGCGAGGCCTCGCTTCAGGTCAGACCGGTCTAGCTCCCGGACGCCTTGGGACGCCCGGGCGGAATCCGCTTCTCCGCCCTGCCCTTCAAGTAGTGGTAGATGGCCTCGACCTGCGAAGGCTCGAGCGAGCCCTTGAACGCGGGCATCCCCCTGCTGGTCCGTCCCTCGATCACGACCGTCGTGAACGTCTTCTGGTCCGCCGCCGGCCCGTCAGGCGCGAGGCTGGTGAGGAGGTTCGCCGCCACTGGATTGGGCAGCGCGTCCTGCCCATGGCAGCGGGCGCAATGCACGCTGTACTGCCGCCAACCTTCGTATTCGACCTCGCTCACCGAGGCGGCCTTTTCCTGGGCACCGGCCGCGGGTGCCGCGGCCAGACTGGGGATCAGCAGAGCGATGCGGCGGAGGATCGCTACCACATCAGTCTCCCTGGCGCACTGCCGGCCGCCCCGGGGCAATCTTTCCCTCGCTCCTGCCCTTCACGTACGAGTAGATCTGGTTGATCTTCGCCGGATCCATGCCGAGCGCGCACCACGACGGCATGCCCTTCGACGGGCGCCCCGCGCAGACCGTCTGGACGAACAACTCCTGAGTGTTGATCGGACCATCCGGCTTCAGGGACATGATGAGATGGGGCGCGATGGTCGTCCCCTGCACGTCCTCGCCATGACAGCGGGCGCAGTTCAAGTTGAACTGCTTCCACCCGTCGTACGTCGCCTGATCGACGGTGTCCCTCGGCGCCTGATGGTACGCGTCGCGCAGCGGCGCGTCGGCGGTCGGCGAGGTGGCCTGGGAAGTATCCTGTGCGGCCTGCTGCGGCTGGGTGGGTGCCGGTTTGGGCGCGGCCGGCTTCGGCGCGGGCGACGGGGCAGGCTTCGGCGGCTTGGCCGTCGCGGACGGCTGCTTGGTGCCGACGGCGGTATCAGCGGTCCTAGGCGCGCCGGCCGTGTCCGCTGTCGGCGCGGAGGGGGCGGTCGTGGCGGTATCCACGGTTGCTACGGTTCCTCTATCCCCCGCCGGGGCCGCATCGTGATCGCCGCCGCAGGCGGCAACCAGCAGCATCGCCAGGAGACTGCCCCAGCGCGTCGCCGGACGGCCAAGAGCCGAGACCTCGTGCCAGGCAGAGCCCATCGTTTCTCTCCCTTTCCCGAGTGCGAGAATCGTATCGTGCGATGCTATGCTGGCGCGTCGTCGATCGCCGCGACCGGTGACCACGGTCGCCGAGTGACCTGGATCACGCCTGAGTCGCTGCCCCCGGGACAGCCCGCTCATTATCTTCACTCGCATGAACGCATCCGGCAACACTACCGTAACCCTCGGCCTGGTCCAGCTGCGCTGCTCGACCGACCCGGCCGAGAACCTCGAGAAGGCGATCGCCGGTGTCCGGGAGGCCGCCGGCAAGGGAGCGCAGATCGTCTGTCTCCAGGAGCTCTTTCGGAGCCAGTACTTCTGCCAGACCGAGGACCATCGCTACTTCGATCTCGCCGAGCCCATTCCGGGTCCATCCACCGAGCGTCTCTCGAAGCTGGCCGGCGAGCTCGGCGTCGTCATCGTCGCTTCCCTATTCGAGAAGCGCGCCGAGGGATTGTACCACAACACCGCCGCGGTGCTCGACGCGGACGGGACCTATCTGGGCAAGTACCGGAAGATGCACATCCCGGACGACCCCCAGTACTACGAGAAGTTCTACTTCACGCCGGGGGACCTCGGCTTCCGAGCCTGGGACACGCGGTTCGGCCGGATCGGGGTATTGATCTGCTGGGACCAATGGTATCCCGAGGCTGCCCGCCTGACGGCACTGAGCGGCGCTCAGATCCTCTTCTATCCCACCGCCATCGGCTGGCTGCCGGCCGAGAAGCAGGAGCACGGGGCGCAGCAACAGTCCGCCTGGGAGACGATTCAGCGGAGTCATGCCATCGCCAACGGCGTCTACGTGTGCGCGGTAAACCGCGTGGGGCACGAGGGCGATCCCGCCGGCGGGATCGAGTTCTGGGGCGGGAGCTTCGTCTCCGATCCGGGCGGTCGGGTGCTCGTGCGCGGCGGGACGGGCGAGGAGGTGCTCACCGCCAGCTGCGACCTCTCCAAGGTGAACGCCAGCCGAACCCACTGGCCGTTCTTCCGCGACCGGCGCATCGACGCGTACGCGGACATTACTCGGCGGTATCTGGATTGACAGCCGGGACAGGGGCACGATGTCACCCTGAGCGAAGCGAAGGGCATGCGTAAGCTCGTGTCGTCTTCGCCTCGCTCAGGCTGACATCCATGCCCACCTTAGCCGATCAGGGCTTCCGCATGCCCGCCGAGTGGGAGCCCCACTGCGGAACCTGGCTCAGCTGGCCGCACAAGGAGGCTTCCTGGCCCGGTAAGTTCGACGGAGTCCCGGCCATCTTCACGAGGATGGTGCGGGTGCTCGCCGACCGGGAGGAAGTCCACATCAACGTAGCCGGGCCCGAAATGGAGGCCCAGGTCCGCTCCCTGCTCACCGACGAAGGTGCG
>DATLHD010000006.1:0-5294 GCA_035540075.1 Gemmatimonadales bacterium | reverse complement strand
GGCCAGGCGCTGGTGGGTGGCGTGCGCGACAACTCGAGGTTCCCGTAGCCGGGGTCCTCCGTGACCTCTCGCTCGATCCAGGGATGCAGCCAGTCGGGGATGGGAACTTGGGCCTCCGCCGTCGGCAGCTCGACCTCCGCGAGCACGAGGTCCCGGTCGAGAAACTGGTCGATCTCCCAGGTGAGGTCACCCGCCGGCACCCGGTAGCGACGCTTCCGGAGCCGCCGGCCCTCGGTGAGCGGCCAGAGCCCGTCGAACACCTCGGGCGTGACAGGCTCCTCGACCTCGAGGCGCACCAGTCCCGAGCCCTCCTTCACCGTGCGAACCAGCTCGACCCCACCTCCGGCGTGGATCCTTCGCAGCCGCTCGATCAGCCGCTCGCCGGGGAGATAGCCCTGCTCGATCTCCACCGAGGGGGCGTCGGTGGTTGCCGGCGGGAGTCTGTTCAGCAGATACTTTCGCTCGACCTCGTGCCCCCGCTGTGCGTGGCGGGCAAGCGCCTGGCCCGCGGCGCGCACGTCCCTGAAGAACGAGGCGCGCGATTCCGCGATGAGCCACACTCCCGCCGCGTTGCCGAACGCCTCCGATGCGCGAGCGCGAAGCGCCTTGGCCAGGCTTCGAAGACCTGGTCCCAGATCCGCGTTCCGATCGCGCACCGTCTCGGCCAGCTCCCTTCGCAGCGTCGGGAGGAAGACGTGGGCGTCGTGTACGTCTCCGAAGGCGTCCTGAAGTCCCTTGAGGCGCTCGATGACCGCGTCGCCGCCAGGCAGGCCGACCGAGAACGGCTCGAGGAGATACCGCAGGTGCTTCGCCGCGATCCGGGCACGGTGGATCTCCTCCTCTGCATTTTCGCCCGTGATCCGCCCCAGGCGGCGCTCCAGTCGCCGGGCCGCGCGTTCGACGTGACCGGCGGCGGCCGCCCCGGTGATCGTGGGCTCGACATGAGCGTCGAGGCGGACCGTGATCGGGTAGTGCTGGAGTTGCCGGCGCAGCCGCTTGGTAAGAGTAGGAAACAAGCGCTGGTTCATCGCCAGCATCTGTTCCTTCTCGAGGCGCTGCTCCTCCTTGAGCCGCGCGGTCAGCCACGCGATTCCGGGCCGCTCCTCCTCGCCGGCGGTCGCCTCCTGTGCGGCCAGCCACTCGAGGTGGACCTCCAGGTCTCTACTCTGGTTGGTCGCCCGCGCGAGGCGATCGAGGCGGCGCCGGCTCTTCCGGGTCACCGTGGAGCGGAGCTCACGCCGAAAGGAGCGCAGGCAGCTCCGCAGACGACGGAGGGCTACGCGGTAGTCATGCAGCGCCTCGGGGTTGCCGGAGGTCGCGACCTGGCAGCGTGCCGCGCGGGCGGTTTCGAGATGCAGGAGCGCGATCCGCCTGGCCCCTTCACCGGCGGGCAGGTCGACGAGCGTGGGCGGGGGTTCCATCGTTCAAGTAGTATGCGGGCCACGGCGAGGGAAGGGGAGAGGGCGGGGTTACCGCACCAGATCACTGAGGATCCGACGGTGCGTTGGTCCGCCGGGCCAGCACGAGGAAGGGCAGCGCCGCGAGCTGAATGACCGCACTGATCATGAACGCCGCCGGGTAGCCCCTCGCATCGGCGGCCCGCCCCAACGCCGGCTGTGTCGCCACGCCGCCGGCCGATGCCATGAGGTTGTCGAACGAGAGCACGGTCGCCCGCTGCTCCGAGGGGATGATGCCGTTCAGGTACCCCTGCCGGATCGGCATGCCCATGGAGAACGTGAGACCCCAGATCGCCATCAGGACGATCGCGGCTCCGAAACTTCTCGTCGCTCCCACGAGCGCCAGACAGGCGAGGCCGACCGTGTAGGTCGCGATGATCGCATCGGTCCGGCGGTGGAACAGCCGGCGAGCGTGCGGCACGATCAGCCCCGCCATCATCTGGCTTCCCGCGACGATCGCCGCCGCCAGGCCCGCAACCCCGAAGGCCCTGCTGTCTCCATAGAGCTCAAGCAGGTAAGGCTGGAGCGCGTAGAACGCGAAGATGCTCACCCCGCCGGCGCACAGCCCCGCCAGCATCAGCCAGCGCACCGGGGGGTTCCGCCACCCGAAGTCGAGCGAGGCCTGAATCACTTTGTGGACCTCCTCCAGCGGTCGCTTGCTTCGTTCCGGGGTGAACCCGAGGTCCTTCATCAGGAAGAACGCGGCCACCAGCGTGAGGCCGAGGCACACCGACCGGATGACGTACGGCACGCCCAGGTTGGTGGTCTGCGCGATCACGCCGCCTGCCACCGACCCGGCCAGCATCGCGGCGCCACCCACGATCTGCCCGCGCGCCATAACCGTTTCCAAGGATTCCTTGTAGCCGCTGAAGGCCAGCGCGTCCACCAGCCACGCCTCGGTCGCCCCCGAAAAGAAGGTGAATCCCAGGCCGAGCAGGGCCGAGGTGACGGCCCAGCCCCAGAGCGGGGCGTGCGTGCGCCACATGGCCAGGTAGAGCAGGGTCGAGAGGAGAAGCGTGGCGGCGCCGAGCAGATAGGACGTGCGTCGTCCCCAGATGTCCGCCAGCGCCCCGGTCGGGATCTCGAAGATCACCATGCCGGCCGTGAAGAACGCGTTGGCGGCGAACGCTCCGGTGTTGCTGAGACCGGCATCCAGCAGGAAGAGGGTATTGATGCCCCAGATGAACGAGGCCGACAAGGTCGACAACAGAGTCAGAAGCAGATAGGTCCGCTGAACCTGTCGCGCCTTGCCGGTTGCAGTGTCGACCATCACGAGGCTCGGGATGAGGAAGCCGCAAGATGGACGGGAGCGTGGCCGTCCGAAAGCGACCCCATAGATTTCCTCGCGTGAGATCCTCCGCGGTGACGCCCATCCCAGCGGGTGAAGAGGAAGCCCGCGCCTTCCTCCAGGAACGCCTGGCGTTTCTGGGCAAGACCTACACGGTGATCGACTTCAGCTTCGCCCTCGTGAGCAGGTTCGTCGCCGTGCCGCTGCTGGGGTGGGCCGGCATGCTCCTGGACCTGAACGGCGGCATCGTGCTGTCCGCCAGCGCGATCTATCTGGTCCAATGGCTGGTCTGCCGACGCGGACGATGGAGCGAACGTGCCCTGCGTCTGATCGATGCCGGCTCGAGCATCGGGGCTGGAGCGGTGAACGCCGGAATGGTCTTCGCTGCCGTCCCTGGAGAGCTGCCGGGCCTGTCGTACGGACGGGCGCTCCTGATTCACGATGACCCTCGTCTTCCGGGCGGTCATCGTGCCCAGCTCTGCCCTCCGTACGCTCGCGCTCGGGCTGCTCGCCGCCGCCTTCCCGGTCACGGCCGCGCACATCTGGTACTCGTCGCATCCATCCCCGGCCATCCCGCCGGTGTTCCAGACCACGTGGACCGGGCTCTGGTGTCTGGGTGGCGTGGTGATCTCGACCTTGGCCTCACAGGTCATCTTCGGGCTCCGGCGCCAGGTTCGCGAAGCCACCCAGCTCGGTCAGTACACGCTGCTGGAGAAGATCGGCGCGGGCGGCATGGGCGAGGTCTATCGCGCGAGCCACGCCATGCTGCGCCGGCCAACGGCCGTCAAGCTGCTCCGTCCGGGCCGGACATCGGCGGAGCACCTCCGGCGCTTCGAGCGCGAGGTCCAGCTCACCAGCAGGCTCACGCATCCCAACACCGTCGCGGTCTTCGACTACGGCCGCACGGTGGACGGCGTCTTCTATTACGCCATGGAGTATCTGGATGGGGTGAATCTCGAGGATCTCGTCCGCAACGAGGGCGCGCAGCCGGCGGGACGGGTGCGCCACATCCTCCGCCAGATGGCGGGCTCGCTCGCCGAGGCGCACGGCGTGGGGCTCATCCACCGGGACATCAAACCCGGCAACGTGATTCTGGTGCCGGAGCGCGGCGGCGGGCGCGATGTCGCGAAGGTGGTGGACTTCGGACTCGTGAGGGACCTGGAGCAGGAGGCCGAAGCCAACGACGACGACAGCTTCGCCGGCACCCCGCTCTATCTCGCGCCGGAGGCGGTGACCGCGCCCGACACCGTAGACGCGCGGAGCGACCTCTACGCCTTCGGCTGTGTGGGGTACTTCCTGCTGAGCGGTCGGCCGGTGTTCGCGGGGGAGACGGTCGTCGAGGTAGTGGGAAGCCACCTGCACGCGCGTCCCATTCCGCCGGCCCAGCGGCTCGGGGGCCCGGTCCCGGAGAGTCTCTCCGCGCTCATCCTCTCGTGCCTGGAGAAGGATCCGGCTCCCCGGCCAGCTTCCGCCATGACCTGCATCGCGACGCTCGACGCCTGCGACGACGTTCCCGCCTGGACCGACGAGCAGGCCGCGGCGTGGTGGAGCATCGAGGGCGCGCGGCTGATCGCTCGCGCGGCGGACGCCCGCACCGAGCCCTCGACCACCGGGGCGACGATCATGCGTCCACGGACGCTCCTGGCTCAGACGACCGGCTGAAGTGGCCCCGGCGGCGAAGCAGGAGTGCCGTCGTCCGTGAACCGCTGGTGGCGCTCTCGGGCGAAAGCCATCAGCGTCCGAAATCGCGGGTGGGGGCGCAGACGCTCGAGGAAGCGGTCGTGATGGGTGAAGTACACATAGTCCACCCAGCCCCGAACCTTGACCGTGTGCTCCAGCCAGCTCAGGGCCTGCTCCGCGTCCCCGACCAGCGCGTAGGCCGCCGCCATCAGGTACGACCAGTACTCGTCCGACTCCGCCATCGCGCGCTCCGCCGCGCTCGGCGGCGACAGCACGGCCGCGCGGATGCCGGTCAGCCCCCGCCGGAAGCGCATCGCGACTGCGGCGAGGTAATCGTCCGCGGGCTGGCGCTCCAGCCATTCGAACTGCGTCACTGCCTCCCCCTCGCCCCCCGAAGCCACCAGCGCCACCGCTGCGCAGACCCGGCAGATGGTGCTGCGCGGATCCAGCTCTATCGCCCGCCGGTGCGAGGGAAGGGCTCCGGCGGCGTCGCCGCCGAGCAAGTAGCTCAACCCCAGCAGGCAATGATTGCTGGCCGTCAGCGGATCGAGCTCGACCAGCCGGGCCAGTACCTCGCGCATCGGCCCGATGCGCCCGCCGAGCAGATAGGCCCCGCCCAGTTGGTGCATCGCGTCGGGATTGTTGGGATCGGCGGCGCAGGCCTGGGTCAGCAGCCGGACGGCCTCGCCCGCCTGGCCCCTGCGGTAGGCGACCTGGCCCATGATCGAGAGACCTTGCGCCGAGCTCGGGTTGAGGTCGAAAGCCCCGCGGGCGCATGCCTCCGCCGCCCGCAGCGTCGTCTCCTCGTCACCGGCCAGAAAGACCGGAGACCAGGCGTACACGGTGCCCAGGATCCCGTAGAGCGCCTC
>DATLHD010000005.1:0-2345 GCA_035540075.1 Gemmatimonadales bacterium | reverse complement strand
CCCCCTCCACAGCCGGTCGCGCCGCCGCCGGAGCAGGAGCAGCGCCAGCCGGAGGACCGGGCCAACGCGCCCCCGGACGCGGTCCGGACCGAAGGTGAGGAGGCCGACGATCCCGAGGGCGCCTCCGATCCCGACGCGCCGGCGGAAGCGCCCCGTGCCGAAGCGCCCGTGGCCGAGGCACCCACCATGGAGTCGGAGGCGCGGCGGATCTTCGGCAGGCGGCGGGTGGCCACGGCGCCTGGCGTCGGCCCGAGGGCGGTGCGGCCGCTGGAGACGTACCTGCCGGACCGATCCCAGGTGTGCGTGCCTACGGAGAAGCCCCCAGCCGATTCGACGGCTCCGGTTCAGTACGGCACGGTGGTCGGTCGCATCTTCCGCGAGGACGGCGGCGGCCCCCTTCCCGGCGCCCACCTGCAGATGCTGGGAACGCCCTATACCGCGTTCACCGACAACCGGGGCGAGTACCAGTTCCGCTTCGACCTCTCCCTGATGGACAACTGCCGCACGCAGTACGTCCGGGTGTCGGCGAAGGGGTACGAATCACGGCTGCTGGTGCTGATGGTAGGACAGAACGTGCGGAGCGAGGACGTCCACTTGGAGCGGCGATCGCGCTGGCCGGGGCTGTAGCGTTGTCACCCTGACCGAAGTGAAGGTGACCATATCGAGCATGGCCCTTTCGCGGCGCTTAGGGTGACAGCAGCACGAGCACCAGCGCTGCCGCCGCGAGCACGGCAGCGGCGACCGCGATCCAGAGCGGAGCCCGAGACGAAGCGGGCCGTCTCTCCTGCTCCATCACCGCGGCCTTCGCCGCCGCCTGTCCCCGTTCCAGCTGGTCCAGCCGCTCGGCCACCAGTCCCATCTCCGCGCGCAGCTGCTCCTGTCCCTCGGCCATCTGCTCCAGCAGGCCCGCGGCCTGACCGACCGGGGCAGGCAGGTCGAAGAGTGACTGCGACATCACGCTCTCCGCCGCGAGCACCTCCTCCATGCCCTGGATGAAGTGCCGCTGGTGGATCCGCTTCTGCGCGTCCGGCCCCGGCTCGGTCGTGGCGATCTGGGCCGCTTTGAGCACGGCGTTCTTGATGTCGCCTCCGCTCCGGGAATACCGTCCCGCCAGCTCGCGGAAGTTTACGTCGTCCGCCAGCGGCGTCTTGCGCGCGTGGAGCTGGACCTGCCAGATCCGCTCCCGCTCCTCCGTGTTCGGCATGTCGAACCGGATGTGAGTGCGGATCCGCCGCTCGAAGGCGGGATCGATGTTCGCGGCCAGGTTGGTCGCGAAGATCACCACGCCGTCGAAGTTCTCCACCTCGTGGAGCAACACGTTCACCACCGCGTTCGCCTCGCGCTCGTACGCCGCGGTCAGCGTGGTGAAGCGCCGCCCCGCGATGGCATCGGCCTCATCGAAGAAGAGCACCGCGTTCTGCCGCTCGGCGGCGCGAAAGACGCTGGCCACGTGCTTCGCGGTCTGACCGACCCAGCGCGACTCCAGCTCCGAGTAACGCACGACCAGCAGACGCTGGTCGAGCGCGTAGGCCAGCGCCTCGGCGCAGATCGTCTTGCCGGTGCCGGGCGGCCCCGCGAAGTGGAACGCGAGGCCGAGACCGCTGGAGTGCCGCTCCGCGAGCCCCCACTGGCGGAAGATCAGATCGTGCTTCCGTACCAGCGCCAGTGCGTGATTCAGCTGCAGCAGCGTGGTCTCCGGCAACACCACGTCGTCGAACGTCCGACGCGGCTCGATCGCCTCGACCAGCTCGTTGGCCGGGGTGCCGAAGAAGAGGTCGCGGATGGAGTCGGCCACGGCTACTCGCGCGCCCGGGGCCGTGTGGCGGTGGTGTCGGTGGTCGAGGTGTCCCGCGTACCGACGACGCGATCCCAGGCGTCGCGGACGGCCTCCTTGATGTCCTCCCACACGCTGGACGCCCCGCCCCGATGCTCGTACCGCTCCCAGCCGGCGCGGAGGTCGGGCTCGGCATCGTCCCAGGTGCGGCCCAGACCGTGAGTGGCGGACTCGAATCCGTAGCGAAAGGCGGGGCGGAAGCGATCGTAGTAATCAGCGCCGATGGCGTAGGGGCGGCTGCTGAAGTTCTCGTGCCAGTAGTTGTCCTCGGTTTCCCAGGCGGCCAACCAGTCGTCGGAAGGGAATCTCGTCATGATGCTCGCTCGTGTCGGAGTGATGGGGTGACTGGATCCACTCTTAACACTAAGCCGGCCGGGACCACGGCCGGGTGACTGGGATCACCCTGCGGGCCCGCTACGGCGCCTCGAACGCGGTGGTTCTGGCCACGTACGATGATCGCCCCTCCCGGCGTCCGGCGCGAGGGGGTTCCGGCTTACCGGGCATTGACGTC
>DATLHD010000004.1:0-3942 GCA_035540075.1 Gemmatimonadales bacterium | reverse complement strand
CTTCTTAATCCGCGCGTTCATCTTGTCCGTGTCGTCCACGATGAAGGCGTGGAACTCCTCTTCCGATCCAAACGTCAGCGGCATCATGTGGATCATGATGTCGTCACCCTGCCCGGACTCCGCCGCGTAGGCGCACGTGCTGCCCGACGCCTTCTGGGGTGCCGCCGCCGGCGTGCCGAGGATGGCGGCCGCTTCCCCCTGCGTCAGCAGCGCGCACGGGTCGACGGGGGCCGGAGGAGGCCGCTGGGGGGCGGCCTGCGCCGCCGCCCGCTCCACACCCGAGTCGCCACCGGCGATTGCAAGGAACAGTCCGGCTGCCGCGGCGTAGCGCTGCATGGTCGTCATCGGACTCTCCTCCGATCGGTCCAGTGTCACGTGAGCTGAAGGCCTACCTCGAATCGCGCCGCATACCCGTCTCCCGCAGACTTCGGCGCGAGCAGCAGCTGGTCGCCCCCGCGCGCGAAAATCTCGTCATCCGCGTTCCGGTCGGGCTTCCCGGTCTTCCCGGCATACGGCATCCGCGAAAAGACGCGGCCGGTCAGCGCCTCGTCGAAGTAGAGCTGGGAGGTGAACTCGTGACCGCGCGCCGATCCCGGATCGGTGCGGATCTTGAAGTGGATGTGCACCGCCCGACCTGGGTACCAGCCGGGATAGATGGTCCGGAACCGGACCTCACCGGCGTCGTCGGTCAGCTGATAGCCGCGCAGAAAGGTCTGCCCCACCGTCTTGAATCCCGGATCCTCCACGCCCGAATACACACCCGTGGCGTCGCAATGCCAGATGTCCACGTGGGCGCCTGCCAGCGGCGCGCAGCCGCCCGCGCGAAGCGCCGACACGGCCAGAACGAGGTCGAGCGGTGCGCCCTCCTTCACCTCGCCGCTCGCCGCATCGGAGCGGATGTCGGACCGGTTGAGCTTGGCGTCCACGAAATAGGGACCGGCGGTCTGCTCCGGCCGGGCGACGCATGCCGGGAAGCGGAGCCGCGAGTCCGCTCTCGCCAGTGCCTCCTGGGTGCCGCCGGCCAGTAGCGCGAGCCCGGAGGCGCCGAGAACGGTCAAGACCTCTCGGCGCGACAGGACTCGTCCGACGGGGGTATCGTCGCGGTCCATGAGTATCTCCAGCGTGGCGTGTGAGGAGGATGCAGAACCAACGTGCCACCTGGATCTGATGCCGTCAACCGAGGTGGGTGGCTGGAGCGCTGGCAGTCGAGCATCTTCCGTCCATCATGGCGGACGAGCATCCTCGGGTCAGCGCCGGCAGGGCCACGCTCTACCGGCTGTACGATCTCGGCTACGACATCGATCTGGCGCAAGCGGCGGAGTTGGTCGCCCCCGACGCCGTCGGGCACCGTCGGCCCCGGCGGGGGGAGGCGGCCGCCATCGTGACGCCGCGGCCTCCGCTCACGGTGGAGCTCGTGGCGGAGCCCACGGTCACCGCGGCGATCTTCGATTTCGGCGTGGTCTCGATGCGGCTCCAGCTCGCGCCGGAGCGGGAGGGGTCCTGGGCGGACTTCGTACGGTTCGCCGCAAGGGTACACAACGGCCCCGAGCTGCGCGCCGAGCTGGACCGGCGCGTGGGGCAGCTGCTCGAGCGGCTTCGCCCGGCCGTCGTTCGTCCCTCCATCGCGCAAGTGACCGAGGAGTACATCGTGTTCCGCGCGGGCAAGCTGTGCGGCCCCGACGGCGAGATCTTCGACCCCTCACGGCTTCCGGCCGACGCCCTCGCCCGTCTCCTGCTCAACGAGTCGCGGCCGCTCTCACTCTCGGCGCTCCAGGATCTGCTGCCTGACCGCTTCAGCTATACGGCGGAAGACTTCGTCGCCCTCACCTGGGAGAGCGCGTTGGTCGTCGAGCCCGACCTCCACGACGAGGACGTGGAGTATGTGCTCGAGTTCGCCAACGCGCAGCTGCTTGAGCTTCGGGTGTTCGACGCGCTGCTCGACGCCGAGCTTCCCCTGCTGTACGACCGGGTCGCGGCGGTGCGGACCGCATCGCCGGTGCAGGTGGCGCGGCCCTACCGGCGGCTCCTCGCCGGACTCCAGACCCAGGTGGCGGACGTGACGGAGATCATCGAGCGGGCAGAGAATGCGCTCAAGGTGACCGACGACGTCTATCTGGCGCGTGTGTATTCGGCGGCGCTGAAGATCTTCCGTGGCGCGGCCTGGCGGCGGGGGATCGACCGGAAGCTGGACATCATGCGGGACACCTACTCGATGTTGAACGCCGAGTCGCAGGCCGTGCGGGGAGAGGTGCTGGAGCTCTCGATCGTGTTGCTCATCGTGCTGGAGGTGGTGCTGTCGTTCGTCCGCGGATAGTCTCGAGGGATCCCATGAAGGCGATCACCGTAGAGCCCGGGAAGCCGGGCAGCGCGCGCCTGGAGGAGGTGCCCGAGCCGGACCTGCGCGACGGCTCCGTGCTCGTGGAGGCGGTCGCCGTCGGCGTGTGCGGGACCGACGTCGAGATCGTGGAGGGCAAGTACGGCACGCCGCCGGCCGGCAAGACCCGCATGGTGCTGGGCCACGAATCCCTGGGCCGCGTCCTGGACCCCGGCCCTGGTGAGTCGCTGAAGAAGGGTGATCTGGTCGTCGGCATCGTCCGCCGCCCCGACCCGGTGCCGTGCCCCAACTGTGCCGTGGGGGAGTGGGACATGTGTCGCAACGGCCTGTACACGGAGCGGGGCATCAAGGAGATCGACGGATTCATGTCCGAGCGGTGGCGGATCGAGCCGGAGTACGCCATGAAGGTGGACGCCTCGCTCGGTCTCCTCGGCGTGCTGCTGGAGCCTACGACCGTGGTCGCCAAGGCGTGGGAGCAAGTCGCGGCGGTTGGGCAGCGCGCGTTCTGGGAGCCGCGGAGGGTGCTGGTGACCGGTGCCGGGCCGATCGGACTGCTCGCGGCACTGGTCGGCGTGCAGCGCGGGCTGGAGGTCCACGTGCTGGACCGGGTAGAGTCCGGGCCCAAGCCGGAGCTGGTCCGCGCGCTGGGCGCGACCTATCACGCGGGCGCGGTGGGTGATGTGGGATTCGAGCCGGACGCGGTGGTCGAGTGTACCGGCGTGGGTCAGGTCATCGCCGACTCGATGGCGGCCATTGGGGCGGGCGGCGTGGTGTGTCTCACCGGCGTCGGCTCAGGGGGCCGGACGAGCGCCGTGCCAATCGCCGACGCCGCGGCCCACATGGTGCTCGGGAACCTGGTGCTCGTGGGCAGCGTCAACGCCAACAAGCGGCACTGGTACAAGGCGGGTCAGGTGCTGGCCCGCGCGGATCGCTCGTGGCTCGGACGGCTGGTGACCCGGCGCGAGCGGCCGGAGGACCTCTCACGTGCCTTACATCGCACACCGGACGACATCAAGGTGGTGGTGCAGTTCTCGGAGGCGTGACACCGGCACTCGAGGAGCCGCAGTAGGAATCGCCTGACGTGCGCGCGGCGTTAGGTGGAGTCCGGAGTCGCAATCGGTCCAGCCGATGCTCCGCCTTCGAGCAGCCGCTGGAACCGCGGATCGCCCCGCAGCGACGCCCACGTCGGATCGACCCGCAGCAGCGGCGCCGAGACCAGTGACGGGATGGACATCAGGTACCCCAGCCGCTCGATAGCCGCGTCCTTCTCCCCCACCATCGCATAGATCCGCGCCACCGAGAACGTCACGAACGCTCGCTGCATCGGATCGGCCGACGCCGGCACCATCTTCTCCGCCTCTAGTCCTTCCCTCACCGCGTCCGCCCGGCGGCCGAGACCGGCGTACGCGTAGCCGAGGAAGCCGCGGCGCCACGGCAGGCTCCGCGTCTGGCGCAGTTCGCTCTCCAGCCGGGCGCGGGCAGTGTCGCTGTACGCGCGCACCAGCTTCGTGTCCCCGCGCAGCCGATACCACTCCGCCTTGGACAGCGCGCACAGCGCGGTGTCGTCCTCGAAGTCCCTCGGCGCCAGCTCCTTGAAGGCGGTCGCC
>DATLHD010000003.1:0-15828 GCA_035540075.1 Gemmatimonadales bacterium | reverse complement strand
GACAGCTCGTAGGTCCGGTCCGCGGCGATGTCGAGCACGCTTCCCATGAGGCTCGTCTCCGAGCGCGCACGGGCCACGAGGCCATCCACCGTATCGAGCAGGAGTCCGACGAAGAGCAGGGCGACGCCGACGAGGCGGACCGGAGGCGATCCCAGGTAGAGGATCGCGAGGCATGCGCCGAGCAGGGGAAGCCGGGCCAGGGTGATCCAGGTGGCGAGCATGGCGTCCTCCGTGAGGTTGCCTCACGATGGAGGGCCGGCGTCCCCTGAGCGTGATCGGTGCAATCGCTCGCATGGCCGACGGCACGCGCTGCCTGTCCGACGCAACACCGCCCGGTCGCTCGGCTCCCACACTTCCCACCTCGAGAGCCTCGATGTGAAGCGGGTTGCACGTCCTTTCGCCGGGCGGCCACATCTTGTCCAGCGATTGCACCACACCAGGATCTACCCTCTACAGTGGTCGGATCACGCGAGTTGTCGACCACCGCAACGAGCTCCACGCTCCGCGCGAGAGGGCTCGACTGTCGAGCGTCTCGTCACTGCGGCAGATCCTTGCAGCAGTGCGTTCGATACGCAGCCGTCTCCCGGCATCCGGAACCCGACTTGCAAACCGAGTGGGCATGGCCCTCCCACTCATCCCCACCAACGGCACCTTCGCGACCGTGTCCACCCTGCTGCAGAGCACGCGGCGGGCGGAGCGGGAACAGTGGCTGTCACCCGAAGCGCTGGCCAGCCGGCGGGAGAATCGGATGCGGGAGCTGCTCGCGCACGCGACGGCCGCCCGCTATTACCGCGGCGCCATCCGCGAGGCCGGCATCGACCCCGCGGCCTTCACGCTCGACCAGATCAGCCGACTGCCCTTCGTGGACCGGCAGGTCATCGCGCAGCAGGGCGAAGACGCGTTTCTCACCGTGCCGCGCGCGGGGCTGATCGACGTGATGACCTCGGGCTCCACAGGCACGCCCGGGCACTTTCTCCGCGATCGCCTCGAGGAGACGGACTACTCCGCGCGCTGGTGGCGGGTCTACTCTGCGTACGGCTGCCGTCCCTGGGACTCGCAGATCAATCTCGCCATGGTCAACAAGCCGGACCGCGCGGGCCCGATCGCGATGCTGCGCAGGATGGGGGTGCTGCCGAGAGTCGATCGAGTGGCCTCGGACGCGGCCCCGGCGGAGATGCTCCAGCGGGTGCTCGAGCTGTCGCCGCCGATCCTGACCGGCTACGCCGGCGCGGTCGAGGCGCTCGCCGATCACGTGCTCGCGACCGGAGCGGAGATCCAGCCCCCCCGGGCGGTCTTCTGCACCGCGATGGAGGTCACCGACCGCTGTCTGGAGCTGGCGGAGCAGGCGTTCAAGGCCCCGGCGGTGGACGTGTACGTCACCAACGAGTTCGGCGTGCTCGCCTGGTCCTGCCCGGTTCGGCGCAACGTGCTCCACATGAACGACGATGCGTTCGTGATCGAAGTGCTGGATTCCGAGGGGAAGCCCGTCCCCGACTACACCGTGGGCGAGCTGGTGGTGACCAGTCTCGGCCTCACGTCGATGCCGCTGATCCGCTATCGCATGGGGGATATGGCCGCGCGTCTGCCCGGACGGTGCGCCTGCGGGCGCGGGCTTGGCCTGATGAGCCGGGTACACGGGCGGACCGCGCACGCGATCCGGCGACCCAATGGGGCGCTGATCACGACGCCGCTCATCACCAGCCTCTTCGGACAGGCGATGGCGCACAACTGGGTGCGGCGGTATCAGGTGCGGGAGGAGCCCGGCGGCCACCTGCGGTTCCTGGTCAACCTGCGCCAGCGGCCCTCCGACACCGAGTGGCGGACCTTCGAGCAGGTGGTCGAGTCCACCGTGGGCGACGACTTCGAGGTCGCGATCGAGTTCGTGGACCAGATCCCCGCGGCGCCCAACGGGAAGCTGCAGTACGTGATCCCGCTGCCCAGGGAGAAGACGGCGGCCTAAGCGGGGCGGGGAGTCGCTGCGTCAGCTACCGGCGTACACGCCACACGCTTATGCATCTGCCGCGAGCTTGCCGGGAATAAGGGCCTCGCACTGGACGGTGCGGGGGCCGTTGTGGTCGCAGACGGCGTACTTCATGAATCCACGGGTCGTGTTCTCGCCCCAGCCGCGGTAGTCGTCGTCTTCGGCGTACATGGACACCCCGGCGTGCTCACCCTTCGCGTTGAGGACGTAGAACGAGAGGCTGAAGTTCGGGTCGCCGTTTGCCCGGCGAAGCCGGCGCTCGACCGTGTTCACCCGCACGCGCTTGAGCGCCTCGAGTCCCGCGTCCTTGGGATGCATGCCCCGACGCAGGTTCTCCACGATGAGGTAGGAGGAGAGGTTGTAGAGGTTGGCCTCGCCTCGCCCGGTGGAGCCCGCCGCCCCCACTGTGCCGTCCACGTACAGGCCGGCGCCGAGAATGGGCGAGTCCCCCACGCGTCCGGGAATCTTCCAGGCCAATCCGCTGGTGGTGGTGACGCCGCAGATCTCGCCCTTGGCGTTGATGCCGTCGCAGTTGATGGTACCGTGGACGACCCGCGAATTCAGGAGCCCGTCCTCGAAGAGTGAATCGAGAACGCGGCGGTTGGATTGCGCCCGTTTGTCGGGATCGAGATAGTGCCGTGGATCGGAGCGTCGCTTCCACTCCAGCCAGGCCTTCCGCGAGTGCTCGGTATTGAGGTCGTCCTCGATCTTGACGCCAAGGTTGCGGGCGAAGCTCTGGGCGCCGGCGCCGATGAGCAGGTGGTGGTCGGTCTGGTCCATGACCAGCTTCGCGATCTTGGACGGGGTGCGGACGCCCTCGAGACCGGCCACGCCTCCGGCGCGCCGCTTGGGGCCGTGCATGCAGCAGGAGTCGAGCTGCACCACGCCGTCGGCATTGGGGAGCCCGCCGTAGCCCACGGAATCCTCTTCCGGATCGAGCTCGAGGATGTTGACTCCGGCGATCAGGGCGTCGAGCACGTCGCTCCCCTGCGTCATGAGCCGCCAGGCCAGCTCGACGCAGGTCTCCTTGCCGCCGTTCCGGTACCAGTTGCCGTTCATCGAGGCGACCACCACCGGCTCGATCGCGGAGCGGCGGACCGATGGGCCGGCCAACAAGAGCGGCACAGGAGCGGCGCCGAGGAGCCCGGCGGCGGCGGCGCCCTGCTGGAGGAAGCGACGGCGGGAGATCGTCATGAAGTCCACTCGCTGGGAAGGAGTCGGCGGGGAAAATGATGTTGCGCGGCCAGCATCGCCACCCTAACGTTCAGCAGCTTCCTCGTCGGAGCAGCGTTTGAAGGGCCGCATCAGCAAGACACTCGAGTCCATCCTGCTCGATCCCGCCGCGCGGCGCGAGCTGCGCGAGCACCTCATCCGCGGACGCGACGGGTGGGTCCGAGTGAACGGCAAGACCTACCGGGTCCAGATGGACGTCACCTCCAAGGTGAAGAGTCCCATCGGCAGGAGGTTCGCGGAAGCCGGATGAGCTTCGCCTTTCCAGCCCTGCTCGCCTTTCTGCTGGTCCTCCCAGGCATCATCCTCCGTTACAGCTACGCCCGCGGTCCGTGGGGCTGGGCCAGCCCGACCTCGCTGCGCCGGGTCTCGGAAGAGCTGGCCTACGGCGTAGCGTTCGCCTTGGTGCTCCACGCGGTCTGGCTGCTCCTGGTGCGCTACCTCGGCTTCCAGCCGGACGTGGACTCGATGTTCCTCCTCCTGATCGGCAACTTCGGCGAGGGGCAGCGGCACCTGGACCGAGTGCTGGCCTCGGTCTCGGGCTACTACCCCTGGGTGGCCGGCTACCTGGTGTCGCTCTACGGTGCGTCCGCGGTCGCCGGGAACCTGGGGCACCGCGCCGTGCGCCGGCTCAAGCTCGACCACCTCACCAAGACCTTCCGCTTCGACAACTACTGGTACTACATGCTCACCGGGGAGGTGCTGGATTTCCGGGAGAACGCGGGTGAGGACCGGCGGGTGGACGGCGTCTATCTCTCCGCGGTGGTGGATCACGCCTCGGGCAGTTACCTGTACCGCGGCATCGTCTCCGACTTCACCTTCGATCGGGACGGCGCGCTCGACACCATCGTCATCGCCGACGCCCACCGCCGCCACCTGGTGGACGACCGGGAGGAAGGCGCACCGCGTGCGGCCGTCGGTCCGTCGGCACCGGACGAGCGCTATTACGAGATCCGAGGGGACTTCCTGGTGCTCCGCTATTCCGAGCTGCGGACCCTCAATCTCGACTACTTCGCGGTGACGCTGGAGGAGGGTCCCGCAGGTGTCGTCCCGGAGGAGGCCGCAGCAACTCCCGCCTGACCCTGCATCGTTTCGTTTCAGCTGCATTCCATCGTTACACCGCACCGTCACCCGTCTCGTTGTCATACAAGCACTTATGCCCCACGTGCCGAGGCTCATGGCTTGCCTTTCCCGGGACCGACAGCCGGTCGACCGACCGAGCGCGAGACCTATTCTGGAGGCAGTCATGCGATTCATCACCCGCCTCATTCCCACCCTGACCGGCCTGGCCACAGCGATGGCGGCCGCCGCGTGCAACTCCACGGCCCGGCTTCCCTCTGATCCCAGCGCAGGGGGCGGCAGCGCATCCGCGGTCACAACGGTGGACAGCGCCCTGGGCAGCGGCAGCGTGAGCCGCATCGAGATCGAGCTGTTCCCCGGCGAGCTCGTCGCCCGCGAGGTGCATGTCGAGGCCGATGACGCCGAAGAGAAGATCGTGAGCGGGGTGACCGCGATCGATCCGGCCCAGGGGACCATCACCCTCGACCTCGGCGGACTGGTCGTGGACTACGGCGCGGCCACCCGTTTCCGGACGGAGAGCGAGAGCCACGAGAGCCGCGAGGCCTGGGAGGTGCTGGTCCAGAGCGAGATCGCGGCGGGACGTCATCCCACGGTCGAGGCACGGCGCAATCCCGCCGGCGCTCCGCAGTCGCCGGACGATCCATCGTTCACGGCCACGGACCTTCGGCTGGAGAACGAGGCGGACGGGCCGCAGATCGAGATCTACGTGGATGGGGATAACCTGACGGGTGCCGACGGCGCCTCCGAGGTGGTCCTCAGGGTGCTCGGCCTCTCGATCACGGTAAGCGGCCGCACCCGCCTCGGCCCCGACGATGACGGCGGCGCTGAGCAGCCGTCGGGCGCCTCGGTGGAGTTCGAGATGGGCGTCGCCTCGGTGGACGCGGCCGGGGGCACGCTGACGCTCTCGAACGGCACGGTGGTGAGGGTCACCGCGGCGACCACGATGGACCCCGAAGGCGACCTGCTGACGCTGGAATCGGCCGCCGCCGCGGTAGCCAGTGGGAGCCCTGTGCGCGCCGAGGGGCGCGGCGCGGTCGAATCGTCCGATTCACCAGCGGTGATCGTGGCGAGCAGCCTCAAGATCGAAGTCGACGACTGACCGACTCCTCGACGGGCGCGCCGGAGGTGGCTACCCAGCCGCCTCCGGTGCGTCATCTTTTCATAGGAACGCGGTCCTCCCCGAACTGAGACCCGGGCCACCTATGAACCCGTACGATTTCCTGGTCGAGACCTACGCCACCGAGCGTCTCAAGACGTTGAGCGTGTGGGCACACTTCAGCGACGCCGACCTGGGCTTCCGCCCGGAGCCGCGGGCCCGCACCCCGCTGGAGCACATGGTCCATCAGTGCGTCTCCGAGGACACCTGGATGCAGCGCATGCTCGGCATCGACACCGGTCTGCCGCCGCTGCCGGAGCGCGAGGACCGTCTCCGTTTCCTGGAGCACTACGCCGACGTGTCCGGCCGCCGACTGGAACGGCTGCAGGCGATGCCCGCCGACTGGTTCGCGGGGGAGACCCGGTTCTTCGATGTGCCCCGATCCAGGGCGTGGGTGCTGACCCGTCGGATCGCGCACTCGGCGCACCACCGGGGGCAGCTCACCACCTACCTGCGGCTGCTCGAACGCGAGCTCTATTCGACCTACGGCCCGACCGCCGACACCGGGGGACTCTTCCAGCAGAACGCCCCGGTGATCTACCGCCATCGCACGGTGGATGAGCTGCTGGTCGCGGCACGCCACGGCGCGATGGAGCTGCCGAGGCTGCCCGGCCCGGGGGCAACGCCTCCTACCGAGCGACCCGGCTGAGCGCGGTGGGGACTGGCATTAGCTTCTCAGGACCGTGCTGACCCGCCGAGTGATTCCACTCGCCCTCGCGTTGCTGACCGGCATCTCCGGCCGCACCGCCGCCCAGCGAGCCCCGGTCCATCCGCCCGAGGAGGTGGCCCGCGCCGTCCTCCGCGCCGATTCCGCCGGCGACTGGGCCGCCATGCTCGCGTTGGCGCACCCAGAGGCGCTGACGCGCTTTCGCGCCCGACAGGTGTTTCAGCTCCGCATGTTGGGGGCCCAGGGATGGCCGGGCTCCGACTCGGCGTCGACCGATTCCACCGCGGAAGCGCATTGGCGGCAGGTGCGTTCCCGGCAGGAGCGCTTCATGCTCGACTCAATCTTCCAGGTGCCGGACGCCGACTCGCTCGCGCGAACATCGCCCGACACCGTCTACGCCCGCTGGGTCCGAGGCATCCGCGCCCGGACCGGGGCCGACTCCACCTCGGGATACCGAGTGGTCGGCGCCGTGAAGGCGAGCGACACGCTGGCCTACGTGGTCATGGAGCGGCGGGTGGACCAGCCGCTGGGACCACTGCCCGAGATGTTCCGCGACCTCCCGCGGGAGACCCAGATGGCCGTGGTCATGGTGATGCGGCGATATGGCCGGGAGTGGCGCAGCATGCTCGACGGCGTCGGCGAGACGGTGGCCTTCGGACCCGAGCTGCTGTACGAGGAGGAATGAGTAAGTCGCTCGCCCTGGTGATCGCACTGCTGCTTCTCGCCCTGCCCCTGACCGCGCAGGAGCGCTCCCGTCCTCGAGCTCGCGAGCTCGGCATCACCCCGGGTCTCCTGCCCACCGGCCCGCTGAACGCGATCACGGACGTGCCGGGAGTCGCCGTGGGTCACGCCACCCTGCGTGAGGGCGACTCGATCCGCACCGGCGTGACCGCGATCCTGCCGCACCGTGGCAATCTCTTCCAGGACCGGGTACCCGCGGCGCTGTACGTCGGCAACGGCTTCGGCAAGCTGGTCGGCGTCACCCAGCTAGTGGAGCTCGGCGAGCTGGAGACGCCGATCCTGCTCACCTGCACCCTATGTGTCTGGCGGGCGGCCGATGGGATGGTGGCCTACCTCCTCACGCAACCGGGCATGGAGGACGTTCGCTCGATCAACCCGGTCGTGGGCGAGACCAACGACGGCTACGCGCTGAACACCATCCGCCGGCGCCCGGTGGGCGAGCGCGATGTGCGATCCGCGCTGGAAGGTGCCCGCGGCGGGCGGGTGGCCGAAGGCAGCGTGGGCGCGGGTACCGGCACCGTCGCCTTCGGGTGGAAGGGCGGGATCGGCACCTCCTCCCGGCGGGTCACCGCAGCGGACAGTGTCTGGACGGTCGGGGTCCTGGTGCAGAGCAACTACGGCGGCGACCTCCACATCCTGGGCGTACCGATCGGACGCGCCCTGGGTCGCGACGGGCTGCACCTGAAAGGGGAGAGCCAGGGCGCGCGCGGCTCGATCATGATCGTGATAGGAACCGACGCCCCGATCGGGGACCGCAACCTCCGCCGTATGGCCGCCCGCGCGATGCTCGGCGTGGCCCGGACTGGCTCGACGGTGGACAACGGCTCGGGCGACTACGCGATCGCGTTCTCGACCCACCCGGGCGTGCGCCGCCGCTGGCGGGAGGCGCGCCGCACGGCGGCCGAGCTGGGCAACGACGCCATGTCCACGTTGTTCCAGGGCGTGGTAGAGGCCACGGAGGAAGCGATCTACAACTCCCTCCTCACCGCGACCACCGAGCGGGCGAATGGCAACACGGTGGAGGCGTTGCCCGCCGACGAGGTACTGCGGGTCCTGCGGGCCCGCGGAGCGGTGAAGTGAGGAGCCGGCACCCATCAGCGGAGTCACCTCATGGCACAGACTGATCACGATCTTCGGGTGGACTACGTCGAGTTCGGCGCCACCGATATCAGGGGCACCCGCCGGTTCTACGAGCGGGTGTTCGGCTGGCAGTTCGAGGACTACGGCCCCGACTACACCAGCTTCCGGGACGGGAGGCTGAGCGGCGGATTCACTCGCGATGCGCCGGTGCGACCGGCCAACCCGCTGATCGTGATCTACGCAGCCCGCCTGGAGGAGGTGGAGGCGAAGATCCGGTCGGAGGGTGGCCGCATCGTTCGGCCGGCGTACGAGTTTCCGGGTGGCCGGCGCTTCCACTTCACGGACCCGAGCGGCAACGAGTTGGCGGTGTGGACCGAGGCCTAATCGCTCTCGTCACCGGCGGGAACCGAGGCATCGGCCTCGAGGTGTGCCGCCAGCTGGCCGAGCGCGGCTCCACCGTCGTCCTGGGGTCGCGCGACATCGAGAGAGGCCGCCGCGCGGCGGCTACGATCGCCGACGGATCGGGACGGGTGCTCGTCTGGCGGCTGGACGTCACCAGCCCCGACGACGTCGAGCGGGCCCGCGCCCGCACCGAGCAGGAGTTCGGCCGGCTCGACGCCCTGATCAACAACGCGGCGATCCTCTACGACACCGGGCAGCGGGTCACCGATGCCGACCTCGACCAGGCGCGCTCAGCGTTCGAGACCAATGTTCTCGGGGCCTGGCGCATGGTGCTCGCCTTCCTTCCGCTCCTCCGGCGCAGCGCTCACCCCCGGGTGGTGAACGTCTCCAGCGAATCCGGATCGCTGGCCTCCATGACGAGCGATGCACCGGCGTACAACGTGTCCAAGGTGTCGCTCAACGCGCTAACCCGGATGTTCGCCGCGGAGCTGCGCCGGGACCGGGTTCTGGTCAACTCGGTGTGTCCCGGCTGGGTCGCGACCGAGATGGGCGGTTCCGGCGGCCGGCCGGTGAAGGCCGGCGCGGCCGGGATCGTCTGGGCGGCCACCCTGCCCGACGACGGACCCACCGGCCAGTTCCTGCGCGACGGACGCCCGCTTCCCTGGTGAGGTGGCCGCTCGGGTCATGGTTCTCCGCTACCCGGTCAGGGGCCACGGTGGCTCCGTTCGCAGCCAGGGAGTGGAGACCAGATTCATGTACGACGCCATCATCGTCGGCGCGCGGTGCGCCGGCGCCGCTACCGCGATGCTCCTCGCCCGGAGAGGTCACCGGGTCCTTCTGGTGGATCGGGCCACCTTCCCCAGCGATCTCCCCCACGGCCATTTCCTGCATCGTCGCGGGCCCGCGCGGCTGAAGCGCTGGGGGCTGCTGGACCGAGTGGCGGCGACGGGCGCGCCTTCGATCACCTCGGTCGTCAGCGACTACGGCGACTTTCCCCTGAGCGACCGGGACATCATGGTGGACGGCGCGCCGCTCGGATACGGCCCGCGCCGGCGCGCGATAGACCAGGTCCTGCTCGACGCGGCAGTCGAGGCCGGGGCAGATCTACGCACCGGGTTCGCGGTGCAGGACTACATCGGCGACGGTGAGCGGATCATCGGGATTCGGGGCCGGGAAGCCGCCGGCCGGACGCTGGTGACCGAGCATGCGCCGGTGACCATCGGCGCCGACGGGCGCAATTCCCGTCTCGCTCGCACCGTCGGCGCGCCGATGTACGAAGAGCAGCCCCCGCTCACCTGCTGGTACTTCTCGTACTGGAGCGGGATCCCGGACCCGGGGCTGCAATTGTATCTCCGGAACCGACGCCTGGTCCTCGCCTTTCCAGCCGACGCCGGCCTGGTGGCGATTTTCGCGGCATGGCCCGCTTCCATGCTCCCACACGTGCGCGCCGACATTCCGGGCCATTTCATGGAGGCGGTGGACGCCATACCAGCGCTGGCGGAGCAGGTGCGTGCCGGGAGGCAGGAGGACCGGTTCTACGGCGCCTCGGACCTGCCCAACTTCCTGCGGCGACCGTACGGGCCGGGCTGGGCGCTCGTCGGCGACGCGGGGTGCCACAAGGACCCGTTCCTGGCTCTGGGGATGTGCGATGCCTTCCGAGACGCGGAGCTGCTGACCAACGCGCTCGACGAGGCGTTCACCGGCCTGCTCCCGCTCGAGGCAGCGCTGGCCGGCTATCACCGCAGGCGCGATCGATCGACGCTTCCCGACTACCTCCTCAACGCCCAGCTGGCCCGAACGATGGCGGCGCCGGAGCAACTGCTGCGGATTCGCGCCGAAGTGCGAGAGGACCCGGTTGCGAGCCGGAGGTTCTTGCTGAAGAACCAGGGGGTGCAGGAGCCTGACGCGGGCTATCTTGAAGCTGTCCCCTGACATCTCGGGCCATGATTCCCGACGCCTACCGCCGCGAGCGCATCGAGGTCCTGTTCGACCAGTGTTCCGACCTCCCGCCGGAGCAGCGAGGCCGATTCCTGGACGTCGCGGTCGCGGGGGACAACGGCCTCAGGCGTGACGTGGAGGCGCTGCTCGCCAGCGCGGACCGTGCGGACTCCAGCGACCGGCTGGAGCGGATCGTCGCCGCGGCCTTCGACCTTCCGCGGGTCCCTGACAGAGAACCGGGGACCGGCGAGCGCTACGAGCTCCTCGAAAAGCTCGGCGGCGGAGGAATGGGCGTCGTCTACAAGGGGCGTGACCGGGAGTCGGGTCGGCTGGTGGCGCTCAAGTTCCTCTCGGAGAGCCTGGCCGAAGACCCGGTCATCCGACGGCGCTTCCACCGCGAGGCGCGGGCGGCCGCCGCGCTGGAACATCCGAACATCGGCGCGATTCACGGGGTAGAGGAGCAGGACGGCCGGCTCTTCCTGGTGATGCCGTTCTACGGTGGCGGCACGCTCAAGGCGCGGATCGCCGGGGGACCGCTCCCGATCGCCGACGCCGTTTCCTGTGCCATCCAGATCGCCGAGGGACTGGGTCTGGCGCACGGGTGGGGCATCATCCACCGCGACATCAAGCCCGCCAACCTCGTCTTCGCGGACGACGGCACTCTCAAGATCCTCGACTTCGGCATCGCGAAGGTCGGCGGGGAGAAGCTCACCCGCACCGGGTTGGTGCTGGGCACGTTGGCCTACATGAGTCCCGAGCAGGCCACCGGGGGGACCGTGGACCATCGGACCGACCTCTGGGCCCTGGGCGTGGTCCTGTACGAAATGCTGGTCGGGCGTCCACCGTTCTCCGCGCCCTCCATCGAGCAGCTCTTCCGCGCAGTCCGCGGAGGGGTGACTCCGCTGGTGCGGGACACCCGCCCCGAGGTGCCGGAGCGGGTCCAGGACGTGGTCTCCCGGCTGCTCCAGCGGGAGCCGCACAAGCGCTATCCGGACGCCCAGGCGGCGGCCGAGGCGCTGCGGGACTGAAAGCCAGCCGGCCGCCGGCAACCTTTTCGCCCTTCCGCTCGTCCAACCTCAGGTTGTATTTCGTCTCACCTCGACGAGCGCGCCCTATGGATACCCTCCTGCAGGACCTCCGTTACAGCTTCCGGCGCCTGGCGAAGAGCCCGGCTTTCACCGGCATCGTCGTCCTCACCCTCGCCCTCGGCATCGGGGCCAACACCGCGATCTTCAGCGCGGTGAACGCGGTGCTGCTCCGGCCGCTGCCGTATCGCGATTCCCCCCAGCTGGTCACCATCGAGCACCTCTACCCGTCGCTCGATCTAGAGGCCCCGGTATCGGTGCCCGGGTTCCTCGACTACAAGGGGAAGTCCCGCTCGTTCACGTCCATGGCGGTGCAGACCGGATGGCAGGCGAACCTCACCGGCATCGACGAGCCGGTGCGCCTGCAGGGCCAGCGCGTGACCGGCGAGTTCTTCACCACGCTCCAGGTGCCCGCGCTGCTGGGACGGACCTTGCAACCGGGTGAGGACAGCGCCGGGCACGATCGGGTCGCGGTTCTGAGCTACGATGCCTGGCGCCGGATCTTCGGGGGTGCGCCGGACATCGTGGGCCGTAGCCTCTCCTTGAACGGCGAGAGCTACGAAGTCGTCGGGGTGATGCCGAGCGGGTTCCGGGATTTCTTCAACCGCAACGCCGAGGTCTGGGCCCCCCTCGTCTTCCAGCCCGATCAGATGACGGACGACAACCGCACCACGGAGTTCCTCAACCTCATCGCGCGCATGCGACCAGGGGTTCCGGTGGAGCAGGCCGCGGGGGAGATGCGGACCATCGCCGAGCAGCTGAAGCGCAACTACCCGGACAACTACCCTGACAACTGGAGCTTGCTCGTCACCCCGCTCAGCATCCAGGCGACCGGGAACGTGCGCCCGGCGCTCCTGGTGCTGCTGGGCGCCGTCGGCTTCGTGCTCCTCATCGCCTGCGCCAACGTCGCCAACCTGCTTCTGGCCCGCGCGGCCACGCGGTCGAAGGAGATCGCCGTCCGCACCGCGCTGGGGGCCACTCGCGAGCGTCTGCTCCAGCAGCTCATGACCGAGAGCGTACTGGTGAGCCTTGCAGGCGGGGTGGTCGGCCTGCTGCTGGCATACGCGGGCGTGCGGGCGCTGGTCGCCGCTGACGTGCGCAACCTCCCGCGGTCGGACGAGATCGGGATCGACGGGACGGTCATGCTCTTTACCCTCGTCGTCTCCATCCTCGCGGGCGTGCTCTTCGGACTCGCGCCTGCCATGCACACCTCGACGCCGGACCTCCACGGCGCGCTCAAGGAGGGCGGCCGGGGAACCACCGCGGACCGCGGCAGCCACGCGCTGCGGCGCAGCCTGGTGGTCACCGAGGTAGCGCTCGCGCTCACGCTCCTTACCGGGGCGGGGCTCCTGCTCAAGAGCTTCGCCAGGCTGCAGCAGGTGGACCCGGGTTTCGATCCCGGGAACCTGCTCACCTTCAACGTGGCGCTGCCGCAGATCCGTTACCCCAGCGACACGGCGCAGACCGCCTTCTTCGAGCAGGTCATTCCGACGATCGCGCGAGTCCCCGGCGTAATCGCCGCGGGCGGCACCTCCGTCATCCCGTTCGGAGGAAGCTGGTCCACGGGAAGCTTCGACATCGAAGGCTACCAGCCGCCCGAGAATCAGCCGGGCCCCTGGGGCGACATCCGGATCGTCAGTCCCAGCTTCTTCGAGACGCTGCGGATTCCGCTGCTGCGAGGCCGCTACCTCACCGACGAGGACCGCGCAGGCACCCAAGACGTGGCGGTGATCGACCAGGAGTTCGTGCGGCGCTATTGGCCGAACGAGAATCCCATCGGCAAGCGCTTCACCTTCGGGCCGCCTGATGGCGTTACCGACACGACTCAGAACGAGTGGATCGAGGTGGTGGGCGTCGTGGGGCATACGGCCCACGAAGGGCTCGACGCCGATGCCCGGATCCAGCTCTACCTGTCCTTCCGCCAGACGGCGATACCGTCCATGCAGGTCGCCGTGCGGACGCGGGGCAATCCCGAGCGCTACGTGAACCTGGTCCGCGATGCCGTGCGCTCGGTGGATCCGGACCAGCCGATCGCGAACGTGGCCCAGATGGAGGAGCTGCTCTCCCGATCGGTGGGGCAGCGGCGGCTGTCGATGATGCTGCTGAGCCTGTTCTCGGGCATCGCCCTGGTGCTGGCGTCGATCGGCATCTACGGCGTGATGAGCTACTCGGTGACCCAGCGCGCGCGGGAGCTCGGCGTCCGGATCGCCTTGGGCGCCGACCGAACGGATGTGCTCCGGCTGGTGCTCCGGCAGGGGATGGGGCTGGCGGTCCTCGGCATCGGCATCGGGCTGGGGGCGGCGCTGGCCCTCACCCGGCTGATCGAGAGCCAGCTCTATGGGGTCACAGCGACCGATCCGGCCACCTTCGCGCTGGTGGCGGGAGTCCTGGCGACGACCGCTTTGCTGGCCAACCTGATCCCCGCCATCCGGGCGACCCGCCTGGATCCTGCAGTGGTGCTCCGCGAGGAATGATGGTGCGCAAGTCGAAGCCGGCTAAGCACTTGACGTGAGGGGGTGGACGCAGAGGGCGGACTGGCGATCTTTCGTGGTCGGACACACCGAACCCCTTGGAGGCGCCACCGATGGCCACTCGTCTCGATAAGACGCTGAAACGAGAGCTCGAAATCGAAGGCAAGCTCTATACGGTCACCATCTCGCCGGAAGGCGTGAAGATCGTGCCGAAGGGCGCCCGGAAGGGGCCCGAGATCACCTGGCAGACGCTGTTGAGCGGGGACGCGGAGCTGCGCCGCGACCTCAACATCTCCGTCGACGCGTACGGCGGGTAGCCCTGCCGGGTGCCCGCCGGCTGGGCACCTTCGTGACCGCAGTCAGCACGGTGCTGACCTCCACCACCCGCGCGCAGGAGCCGACCGGCTTCCTGAACCGCGCGATCGAGGTGGAGGGGGTGAGCCATCGGCTACCAGGTCTACGTCCCAGCCGGTTATACCGCCGGAATCCTCCAGACCTCCATCGGCCTGGGTGAGGGCATCTGCCGTCACGCGGAGCGCTGGCAGCTGTGGGCGTACATGCGGATCCGGAAGAAGTGGTGGCTCCCTCCGATCCTGATCGTGATGCTGCTCCTCAGGGGTCGGCGCTCGCACCGTTCATCTACACCATCCTCTAGCCAGTCTCCGGCAGATGACGGGGATCACACCACGGGAGTCCCGGGCACGGTAGCTTCGGGAGTATGAGTACCCGAAGCGCCCAGGTCGCGGAATACCGGCGCAAGCGCGACTTCAGCCGGACCCGAGAACCGAAGGGCGGCGCGCGGAAGAAGCCCCCACGGCTGGCGTACGTGATCCAGAAGCACGCCGCCAGCAGCCTGCACTACGACCTGCGTCTCGAGCTCGACGGCGTGATGAAGAGCTGGGCCGTGCCCAAGGGACCAAGCCTGGATCCGGCGGTCAAGCGGCTCGCGATCCACGTCGAAGATCACCCGATCGAGTACAATCAATTCGAGGGCACCATTCCCGCGGGCGAGTACGGGGGCGGGACGGTGATGATCTGGGACTACGGTACCTATGCCGCGGTCGGGGACGCGGAGGACCCGGAAGCGGCCCTGCGAGCCGGGTACCGGAAAGGCGAATTCAAGTTCGTGGTCAAGGGGAAGCGGCTCAAGGGCTCCTGGGTGCTGGTGCGCACCAAAGGGCGACGCGAGCGCGGGCAGTGGCTCCTGATCAAGCATCGCGACGAGACGGCCGACCCGGACACCGATCCCGCTGAAGCCTACCAGACCTCTGCTCGGACCGGACGGTCGATGGACGAAATCGCCGAAGGACAATCGAAGAGGAGCAGCCGATGACCGGCAGACCGTCGGTAGGGCTGGCGGACCTGGAGGAGGTCGCCCGGCGGATCGCCGAAGGGCGTCTCAGCAACCGCCCCGAGTGTACGCTCGAGGTGTCAACCTATGTCTGGAACCGCAACTCCTTCGAGGCGCAGGAGCGGTTCGAGGACACCTGCGCCGAGCATGGGGTCCGGTTCGCCGTGGTGGAGCGGATCGGCGGGATCGAGTGGGCCTGCCCCTAGGGGCGGGAGACCTTCTTCCCTTCGGGGCCGAACCGGCGCTCCAGGCGGTCGAGCAGCACCGCCAAGGTGGAGCGCATGTTGTCCATCTCGTCTTCCAGCGCGGCCAGCCGCGACTCCAGTGACCGCACGCGGATCTCCGCCGCCTTGGCCCGGTTCTGAGCCGTCCTGGCGGTCGAGGTCGCGGATTTCGCCTTCGACTTGGTATTGTGCAGTTGGAACTGCTGGATCAGGTCCCAGACGAACGCCATAACTCCTCCGAAAGAAACGATGGTGATTGACCCAGGGTATGAGGCCCCGAATCACGCCGCTGTGACCCGCCTCATTCCAGGCCATGAGTGACCGGGCGCTGCGGGAGCAGCTCGCCGCCGTGCTGCGTTGGGAAGACGCGCACGCGGGGTTCGACCGCGTCGTCGAGGGCGTGCCGCAACAACGCTGGAGCG
>DATLHD010000002.1:0-4224 GCA_035540075.1 Gemmatimonadales bacterium | reverse complement strand
AGCCTGAGCTATCGCAGTGGACCCTTCGAGGGCATCGTCGCCGTGTCCCAGGGACTGAACGATGGTGCCGGCCTGATCCAGACCACGCGCGTCGTCTACTACCGGCCCGTCGGCAAGGTCATCCTGGGGGCCGCGGCCGGGGCGGCGCTGGCCAACGGCAAGCAGATGCGGCGGGAGTTCGGGATCACCGATGCGGAGGCGGCTCGACGGCAGGCTCTCGCCGACGCGGGAGATGGGCGACTGGAGCCCGGCGACGCACAGGCCTACAGCCCGGATGGAGGACTGCGCCACCTTGGCCTGGGGGCCTCGCTGATCTACCCCTTTGCGTCCCGCTGGTCGCTGGTCGGGCTCGCGGGAATCGAATGGCTGGCCGACGAGGCTGCGAACAGCCCGCTGGTGCGGCAGCGCGAGCAGTTCGCGGGGGGAATGGGGGTGGGGTACCGGTTCTAGAGAATGAGCCTTCGCCTACCCACCACTCTCACCACGCCCGCCCTCTAGCGCGCGGGCGAGCCGGCTGCGGCCGTCTGTGGAACGCGCGAGGGACGAGCGAACCCCTCCCGGTTCTCCACCGTGAAGTACTCGTTCCGGCTGATCTTCCCGATCAAGGGCTCGAGCGTATCGCGGAGCGCGTCCACGGACTCGGCCTCCCAGACGCAGACCGCGCGGGTGCCGTCGGGTGTCGGGAATGTGTGTTGGAGCTTGATCTTGGGGGAGATGGTGTTGGGGTCGGCCGCATTCCAGAACGTGGCCGGGTCGGAAATGGTGTGCTGCACCAGGACGTACATGAGTCCTCCGAGGGAAGGGGATGTTGGGGAGAGATCCTCTAGATGCCGCCCGGTACACCCGATGTCAACCTGTGCGATCACATGTCATCCTGAGCGGAGCGAAGGAGGCCATCCCAGCATGGTCCCCTTCGCTCCGCTCAGGGTGACAGCTTGACGTTGGCGTGTCTGTGCACGCCTTGCGGTCGTCACCTAGAGACAGTAACGTCCGCCCCCCATTCCAAAGATCTCGGCCGCGGTTCGGTCCCCTTCACTGCGCTCAGGGTGACAGTCTGGCGGGGCTCGCGGATCGGACGCACGTTAGGGCACGATCCGGCCGCCCGAGGCTTCACTGATCCCCATCCAACGACAGTCGCTGCTACGCGCCGCGATCCCAGTCATGGCGATCGCGGCGCTCGTCTGGCTGGCCTATCAGTTCTGGCGGCTCCTCCTGGGCGACGCGCCGATCTGGCCGACCTCTCCCTCCGGCGCGATCGACCTCAAGCTGATGCACCAGCTGGTGCACGAGTGGTTCGCGGGCCGCCGGGTCTACGGCGAGCTGAAGACCGCGGTCTACCCACCCGCGACCTACGTGCTGCTCTGGCCCCTGATGGGCTGGCTCGACGTCGGCCCGGCCCGGTGGCTCTGGGGCCTCACGACGGTCATCGCGCTAGGCGCGATCATCTATCTCCTGCTTCGAGAGAGCGGAGCGGAGGGCCGCCTCGAGCGTGCCTTCGTCGCCCTGCTGCCGTGCTCGATCTACGCCACCGGCGCGGCCATCGGCAACGGACAACTCATCGTCCACCTGCTCCCCATGCTGCTCGGGGGCATTCTCCTTCTCCGGCGCGAGCCTCGCGGATGGCGGGAGGACCTGATCGCGTCGGGCCTCATCGTCGTGGCGATGGCCAAGCCGCAGATCGCGGCGCCCTTTCTCTGGCTCGTGCTCTTCCTGCCACGGTCGTGGCGGCCCGCGTTGCTGGTGGGGATCGGCTACGGTCTACTGACCCTCTTCGCGCTGTACTTCCCGGAGGCCACGCTGGGCGAAATGATCCACGCCCTGCGCTCGAGGAACGCGGCGTTCGCCGTCGTGAGCGGGCACGGCAACGCGTCGAACCTCCATGTCTGGCTGGGGATGCTGGGGCTGCTGACGTGGATCTTCCCTGCGTCGCTGCTCGTGTGGCTGGTGCTCGGCTTCTGGATCCATCGCCACCGGGACGCCGATCTCTGGGTTCTGCTGGGGGTCGCCGCGATCGTGGCCTGCTTCTGGACCTACCATCGGTGGTACGACGACGTGCTGCTGCTGCTGCCGATGGTGGCGCTGTTCCGGATGGCGAAGCGTGGGTCGGCGGCGGCGGGCGTCCTGCTTGGCGCGGCGGTCCTCCTGTCGCTGGCGCCCGGCGGGCTTTTCCTGCTGCCGCCACCGCTGAATACGGTCTACGTCGTCGGGCAGACGGTCCTTTGGATGACCACGCTCGTCTTCCTGATCACCTCATCGGGAAGAGGTGCTGGGTCACGGCCGGGTCACGCGGCCTCCATAGCTTCGGGGTCAGGTTCTCACCCCGGAGATGGCGATGGAACTCGAGTACCGGCCCTTCCCCAATGAGGCAGGCCGCGACACCCGCCAGGCGACGATCGAAATCCCCCTCATGGTGCGGGCCCTGGGCCTGCCGACCGGCGGTCGAGTGCTCGAGGTCGGCTGTGGGCGTGGCGTGGCGCTGCCCTGGCTCGCCCGGCTGCTGCGCCCGTCGCGTCTCGTGGGGCTCGACATCGAGCCCGCGTTTCTCGCGGAGGCTGGTCAACGGCTGGTGGTAGCGGGGGTCGTGGCCGAGCTGGTGCCGGGCGATGTGCGACGGATGCCGTTTCCACGCGCCTCGTTCGATCTCGTGGTGGACTTCGGGACCTGCTACCACATCGCCCGGCCGGGGGCGGCGCTGGCGGAGATCGCCCGGGTGCTCGCGGCTGGAGGCCTGTTCATCCACGAGACGCCGGTGAGCCAGCTCCTGAGTCACCCGGTGCGCGCGTTCGGGCGGCGATTGCCGTGGAAGGGTTTCGCCTGCTTCGAGCGACAGCGCACCGCCGTCCTGTGGAGCGCGCGGCGCCGGCGCGTGTTACGCGACCGAACCGCCAGCTTTGTGTGGTGACAGCGCTATGAGATTCTGACGCCGACCTCGTCCAGGTGCTTGAGGAGGTCGGCCGGGTCTTCGTAAACCCGGTACGCTCCAGCCCGAACGAGCTCGTCCTCCCCATAGCCACCCGCGAGCAGCCCAACGCCGAGGGCACGAGCCCGCCGCGCCGCGAGCAGGTCCCACACACTGTCTCCCACCACCACCGAGCTCTCTATGGAGACGCCGAGTCCTTCGGCGGCCGCCACGAACAGGTCGGGATCCGGCTTGGCGTAGCGCACCTGGTCGCGGGTGATGATGGTGACCTCTGGTCCCACACCGAGCATGTCGAGCGCGGGCTGCGCGCTCTCCCGCCATCCGCTGGTCGCGATGGCCCAGGGCACCGCGGCTCGGGTGAGGTACTGGAGCAGCTCGCAGGCGCCGGGCAGCGGCCGCACCTGGCCGACCAGCCGCGCGTACCCCTCCGCGTGGTACTGGCGCAGCCGCTCGCTCTCCTCCGGCGTGACCTCGCGGCCCATCTCGCGCAGCAGGGCGTTGATCAGCAGCCCGCCGCTCATCCCGATCCGCCGGTGGATCCGCCACACCGACAGCGAGATCCCGGCGCGCTCGAGCGCCTCGCGCCAGGCGAGGACGTGCTGGTAGACACTGTCCACCAGGGTGCCGTCGAGGTCGAATAGGAAGGCGGGAGCCGAGCTTGCGCCGCCTTGGGTGGAAAGTATTTTCTCGCTCACAGCCTTTTCCCTCCCAAACCGCTCCCGCGGCTTAGCCCCCGCCAAGAGGCGTGGATGCGTACTCTCGCGCTTGTTCTGTTGTCGCTCGCAGTCGCCGCGCCGGCTTCGGCGCAGTTCAAGGTCCCCAAGAAGGTTAAGGATGTGACCGGCGCCGAGAAGGCCAAGCCGGCCGCGGCGCCGGCTGCCACCGGGGGCGGCGGCACGCTGGTGCTCGACGACGAGGTCATCGATCAGATGATCAAGGGACTGCGCGCCAGGGACGCGCACAAGGCAGCGGCGGCAAAGGCGGACACGCCGTACGGTCGTTACCAGCAGGGCAAGGCGGCCTATGTGGAAGCCAAGGCGAAGTGTGATGCAGCCATGCAGTCGTACCCGACCCGCATCACCGCGGACCCGGAGCTTGCCGAGAAGAACGCCGATAAGACCGGCGCCTACACCGACAAGATGATGGCCGCCCAGCAGAAGGGAGACACGGCGGCGCAGCGGATGTGGGGCGACTCGATGGCGATGATCTTCGACCCGGCGTGCACGGTGAAGGATCCCCCGCAACCCAGCGACATGTACGACCAGCAGCGCGCGGTGGATGAGGGGGCCGAATCGGCTGCCCAG
>DATLHD010000001.1:0-8034 GCA_035540075.1 Gemmatimonadales bacterium | reverse complement strand
GGTTCCGCTCGTCCGACAGCACCGCGAGGCTCGCCTTCTTGTGGAGCACCTTGCAGCGCGGCGGATTCACCATGCACACGGCGCGCGTCGCCACGGCCTGGAGCAGTGGCGTGTCCGCCCCGCAGCGCTCCACCAGCTCCGCGAGCAGCACTCGCTTGTACACCAGATCCACGCGGCCGCCGGGCCCGTAGAGCCGGCCGCCACGAAGCTCCAGCTCACGCGGGTCGGCGATGACGGCCTCCATGCCGACCGCGGTGAAATACTCCTGGAACAGCACGAACTCGCTGCGGGTGGGCACCTCGGGCCAGTCCACGATGGCCACCCTCGGCAGCTCGCGCCGTCCCACCCACGCCTCGTAGGCATCGAGCAGCATGTGCAGCACGCCATGCCTCGCCGGCAGCGGCACCGCCTCGTACCGCCGGCCGAACGCCCGCATGATCGGCAGGTCGGCGAAGGAGGCGAGCAGCGCGTCGTTGTAGCCCGCCCCAGCCGGCGTCTCCGCGTTGTACTCGGTGAGCGCCATGGTGCCCGCCTCGTCCATCACGAACGCGTCGAGCCGCGACGTCGGGCTGGGCTCGGCCAGACCGGTCTCGCGGGCGATGAGCCGCTCTTCCCAGTCGATCAGCCGGAACTGACGGCGGAAGGACGGGTCCGCCATCGCGCGCTCGTAGACCTTTCCGAATGCGCTCATCAGCAGTCGCACCCGGTGCTGGAGCAGCCGGTACCGGTCCAGGGTCATGAACCGCGGCCGCAGCACGGTGGCGAGCGGCCGATCACCGAAGACGAGCCCGCGGCGGCGAAGCTGGTCCGTGAGCATCGCGTCGGAGGCCTGGGCCAGCTCGTCGGTCAGCAGCTCGTGGTAGTGGGCGATCGCCTCCTGCACGGGATCGCGCCTAGCGCCCGGCGGTGAACGCGGCGTCCCACTTGAGCGCGCGCGACTGACGAGTTGGCTTCTTCGCCAGCCGGATGGCCATGTCGGCCATCGCCCGAACGGTCCACGCGAAGTAGGTCGGCGTGAGCGAGTAGATGTCCATGTCCGGCGCGGGGTTCATGAAGTCGATCGCGTAGGGGATGCCGTCCCGGATGGCGAACTCGATCGAGTTCATGTCGTAGCCCAGCGCCCGCACCAGGGTGCGCGCATCCTCCGTGATGCGGGCCTCGAGCTCGGGCGTGAGATAGCCCGGCTCCACCAGGTACTTCCGCTCCCGCGGGTCGTATGGCATTACCAGGACCTCCTCCTGGCCGATGCAGAGGCAGCGGACGAACTGCTCCCACTGGATGTACTCCTGGACCACCATCGTAAGGAGCCCGGAGCGGTCGTAGTTGTGCAGCAGCTCGTCCAGAGAGCGGCAGACGTAGACCTCCTTCCACCCGCCGCCGTGCGCATCCTTCAGGATGCAGGGCATCCCGATCTCCCGGACGAGCCCCTCCCAGTCGAGCGGGTACTCCAGGTTCCGCAGGCTCTCGCTCGGCACGATGCCGGGGACGTACGACTTGTTCGGCAGCGCCACCGTCTTGGGAGACGCCACGCCGAGCTTCGTCGCCAGGGCCGCGCCGAAGAACTTGTCGTCCGCGCTCCACATGAACGGGTTGTTGACCACGGTGGCGCCGTCCAGCAGCGCCTTCTTGAGCCAGGTCCGATAGAACGGCACCTCGTGGGAGATACGGTCGATCACCACGTCGTAGGGGCAGGGCTGGTCCATCAGGGTCGCGCCGATCCGGGCGTATTCGACCGTGACGCCCTCGTCCCGCTTCGCCACCTCCTCGATGAGGGCGGGCGGGAACGACCATTCCCTCCCGAGGATGAGTCCCACCCGCTTGGGGGCCGTGCCTGTGAGGCGTGCCATGTCAGTCGTGTCCTCCGATATACTGCCGGATCATCTTCTCCCAGTATGGCCAATCGTGCGCCCAACCGTCCCAGATGCGCAAGGCGTTCCCGATGCCCTTCGCCCAGAGGATGGCCGAGAGCGCCTCGTTGTCGGAGTAGGCCGAGTCGGTCCGCCCCACGGCGATGATGATGTCCTGCCGGCGGAGTGCCTCCAGCCGGCCGGGGTCGTGCTCCAGGGGCAGGAACTCCACCGGGTTGCAGGCGTAGACGTTGTGGTCGGAGTAGCCTCCGGTGAGTCGCCGGACGTCGTACGTGCCGCTCATGCCGATGATTCGGTTCACCAGGTGGGGGTGCCGGAAGCCCAGGCACGCCGCGTAGTACGCGCCCAGGCTGGCGCCAGTGGCGATGAGGTAGGGATTGCCGTTGCGGCTGGCGGTGAAGGGCAGCACCTCGCTCACCAGGTAGTGATCGTACTGGAGATGTCGCCAGGCCCGGGCGCCGGGATGCAGGTGCTCGGCGTTCCAGGTCTCGGCCGGCAGGTGATCGAGCAGGAAGAGTTGGATCCAACCTTGCTGGATGTGGTCGGCGAGCACCTCGTGCATCCGGCGGTCGAGCCACTCGCGGTGGGTGCCCATGGACGTGGGGAACACCAGCACCCGGGCGCCGTGGTGACCCACGACATCGATCGCCATCTCCCGCCCCAGGGTCGGGCTGAACCATCGGTGGAATTCGTGGTGCACGCGTCACCCCGGAGGTGCGAGCAGAAACGGCAGTGCGGCGCGAAGGCGGCGGCCCCAGGCGTCCTCCTCGTGGCCGCCCGCGAGATCCTCGACATAGCGGATCTGGTCGCCTTTCCGATAGCCCTTGGCGATGAACAGATCGCGGAGCCGGCGAGCGTCCGCCACGGTCTCCTCGCCTTCCCGCCGCCCTACGTCGAGGTAAATCCGGCCGGGCAGGAAGGGCGCCGCCTCCACCGCTTCGAAGATGGCGCGGCCGGCGTACCAGAGCGATGGACTCATCGCCGCCGTAGCCCCGAAGACGTCGGGACGCGCGAGGAAGGCGAAGAGGCTGATGAGCCCACCCATCGAGGAGCCGGCGACGCAGGTCGTGCCCCGGTCGGGGATGGTGCGATAGCGCGCGTCCACCAGCGGCTTGATCGTCTCCGCCAGGTAGGTCACATACTCTCGTCCCCGGCCGGGCCCTGCCTTCGGATCGTCGAACGGGCTGTACTCCGACAGCCGCCCCTCGCCCGCGTGCCGGATCCCGACCGCGATCCCATCGAACCCCCGTCCCGCCGCCTGATCCATGGCGACGTCCACCCGCCACGAGCCGGCGAAGCTCTCCTTAGGGTCGAAGAGATTCTGGCCATCCTGCAAGTAGAGCACGGGGTAGTGGCGCTCGCTCCGCCCGTAGGAGGGGGGAAGATATACGGTCAGGTCGCGGTCCAAACCCGGAGCGTCCGGTCCGGGCTGGAGTCGTTCGATTTTCCCCGGTGGCCGCCGACGTTGTTTCTTCATCACTCTCCGCTCAGGCTGGGGCGCGCGCGGCCCAGATCAACGCGCGCAGACCGATGAGGGCGCGCTCCTGTTGCGCGCTCGCGCCGAAGGTGCCGTCGGCTCGCTGGCGGGACGCCAGGGCCGTGGCTGCCCGGCGGACCGTGACCTGTGCTTCGGGGGTGTCCGCCGCCAGGAGGGCGTCGAGCACTTGGAAGAGGTCGGCCGAAGGCCAATCGCCCTCGACCCCCTGGTTGGTCGTGAGGAGGTCCACCAACCGGCCAACCGCCGGGCGATGGTCCCGGCCTCCCGCGGCCAAGGCATGCAGCCCCGCCACGATGACATCGGGCGCGAAGTAGCCGTTCCACTCGGTCCACTGTTCCGAGATCTGCTCCAGGCTCTGAAGGTGGCGCCGGATCGCCGGCCGCTCCTCGTAGCCGGCCCGCAAAGCGGCCCGGAGGGCGAGACAGCTGATGGAGAAGCGCGCCGCGGCGTCCACCCGGTACACCTTGCCGTTGGGCAGGGTGACCGGCGCGAGTCGCTGGGTCGGCGGCGCGGGAGCGAAGAAGCCGGCGATGTAATGCTGACACAGTCGCCGCGAGTGGCGGACCCGGTCGCAGCCGTCGTGAAAGGCGCCGGGGCGATCCTGCAGGGCGAGCATCCAGGCCAGTGGGCGAGTGATCGCGGACGAGTCCTCGGCATACCCCAGGTCGAGCAGCTCGTGAACCCGCCAGATTGTAGGGACGGCGCCGCCGCTCACCGTGCCGTCGGTCCGGACCCCCGCGGCGAGCTCCTGCCGGAGCCGCTCCGCCAGGCGCGGATCGCCCGGGAGCGGGCGGCCAAGCGCCTGCCGGGCGAGGTATGCCTGACGAGTCGCCCCGGTGCCGAAGTAGAGCACGAGTCGCTGGATCGCCTCGGCGATCATGCGGCACCCAGGCGCCACGCGAGGATGCCACCGGCGACCACCGTCCGAGCCACGCGAAGGGCGGAGAGTCCGAGGCCGATGGGATCCGCTTGCTCCCCCGGACGCCGCCCGGTCGGCCCCGGCCATTCACGCAGCGCGCCGACCAATCCGAAAACCAACCACCACGCACCCGGGCCGAGGCTGCCGAACCAGAGCGCGCCGAACAGGGTGAGCAGGAGCGCCTCGACCAGGAGGACCCGGACACGGCGCAGCCGGCCGGTTCCCCGGGCCGTGCCCAGGCGCGACAGGAGGAGCCCCCAGAGGACCAGCCAGACCGTCACCGCGAGCCAGGCCAGGACGATTCGGCTCAGGGCCATACACCGCTCACCACTGGGATCGGATGCTGTCGGGTGAGAGCATCTGGCCCCGACTCATCACCCGCTCGATGGCGAGCGTGTTGCGGATGTCGGCCAGCGGGTCCCGCTCCAGAATCACCAGATCGGCCACCTTGCCCGGGGCGACCAGTCCCAGGGAATCCACCCGGAGGAGCAGGGCCCCGTTCCGGCTGGCCGCGCTGATCGCCTCGGCGGGAGTGAGCCCCGCCCGCACCAGCAGCTCCAGCTCGCGATGCACCGAGTAGCCGGGGATCAGCATCTGGTTGGCCGCGTCGGTACCCACCGCGATCCTCCCTCCCTTCGCACGAAAGATCCGCAGGAACCGATCCTGCACCGGCCGCGCCCTGCGGAAGGCGGTGAAGTCGGACGGGGTCCACCCCGCGCGCTCGATGATGTCGGCCGCGTTCCACCTCCGCCGCTCCTCCTCGGGGACGGCCGCGAGCACCGTGTCCGCCAGCACCGCGGGGTCGTCCAACCGGCTGAACGTCTCGTGCAACACCAGGGTGGGGACCACGACCACGTTCCGGGCCGCGAGCACGCCGGCAACTCTCGCGAGCCCCGTCGAGTCGAGCCCGCCCCACGCGCGCTCGGATGCCGTCCACCCGGCCAGGAACGAGCGCTCGTGGGCGGCGAAAAGTGGCGCCGGATCCTCCAGCACCGCCTCCGGGATCCCACTCATGTGCTCGAGCGAGGTCAGCCCCGCGCGGGCCGCTGTTACCGCGTCGGTGAGCCCCAGATGGCCCGCGACGGGGAGGTTGAACGTGCGGGCCTCGTCCAACAACGGACCGATCAGCGTCCGGTCCACCCGGGTGTAGACCTTCACCAAATCGACGCCCGCATCCACCAGCCGATCCACGCCGCGACGCGCGTCCTTAGCGGTCCGCACGACGATGGCGTCGGGATAGGTCGACGGCGCTCCGTCCAGCATCGCTCCGGCGGCGTACACCCGCGGCCCCGGCCGCCAGCCGCGGTCCAGCTCCCGCCGCACCGCGAGGACGGTGCGCAGCGAGCCGTGCATGTCGCGCACAGTCGTGACTCCCCACGCCAGGTAGCGCGCCATCGCCCATCGCGCGACGCCGGCCTGGGGGTCCACCAGATGGACGTGCGCGTCCACCAGGCCGGGGATGATCCAGCGGCCGGTGAGGTCCAGCTCGGTGGTGCGGGGGGGCAGCCGGAAATCCGCGCGCGATCCCACCGACTCGATGTGGCCACCGCGAATCACGACCGCCGAGGCCGGAATCGGTGGCCCACCACTCCCATCGATCAGCGTGGCGCCGAGCAGGGCGATGCCGTCGGGCTTCCGGGAACAGCAGGCGAGCAGCAGACACAGCCCAACAGCCGTGGCCGCGTGGAGATGGCGATGGAACATTGACTCTGCGGGATGAGGTGCTGGAAGGTGGATATGCGTCCCAGGCGAAGCAAGAGCCGGAAACAGCAGCGCCCCGCGGATGAGCGGGGCGCGTGAGAGCGGTGTCGCGGTATCCTAGCGGCGGCGGGAGCGCTTTCGAGCCGATTTCCGTGCCGACCGCTTTGCCGACTTCTTGGACCGTCGGGCCGACCGGGCCGCGCGGCGAGCGCTCTTCCTGACTCGTCGGCCGGCACGCTTGGCGGCTTTCCTGACTTTCCGGGCAATCTTGCGGGCCGACTTCCGGGCTCCCTTCTTCGTGGCCTTCTTCGTCGCCTTCTTCGTGGCCTTCTTCGCGCTACCCCTGGCGCTCTTCTTGGCGGCGCGCTTCGCGCTCCGCTTCGCACTCCGCTTCGCGGCCTTCTTTGCCGGGCTCCGGGGGGACTTCCGGGTGATCGGGCGGCGCTCGTCGTCTGTGGACGAGGTTGGGGCGTACGAGGGAGTAGCGGGTGTGGAGGCGGGAGTCGGTGCCGGGGCAGGGGGCGGTTCCGAGGATAGCGGATCCATCCAACCTGAGCCCGACCAGCCCATCTCCATATAATGAAGGTCGGCCATCTTCGCTCCTTCCGAACGCTGATGCGGCGCAACCCGCCGCCGGTCGCGAGGCGCTACGACGTCCGCTCACGGTCGAGCTAAATAACTTGCACAACTTGGATCCTTCTGCAAGCCTGAGCGTCACGCGCTATACTTACGCCATCTCCGACCTCATCCCGGACGCTCTCACCCGGTGACATTGCCCTGCCTCAGCCGGCTCCTGTTCGCGGGTGGCCTGGCGCTCGCGTCGGCGGTCTCGGCCCGCGCCCAGACCGTCGCCGAGGTCCAGGTCACCCCGGAAACCCTCACCCTGACGGTCGGGGGCAAGCAGACACTCTTCGCCACGGCGTACGACCGCCAGGGCAACCTCATCCCCAACGCCCGCTTCACCTTCTGGAGCTCGGATACCTCCGTGGCCAAGGTTGGCCGGAACGGGGCGGTCGTCGGCGTCGCCCCGGGCCTGGCGAAGGTGGAGGCGCGGACCCAGGGGATGCAGGCTTCCACCGCCATCCTCATCACCGGCTCGGGCAACGGTGACACCGCCGGATCCGGAGTGGGCCAGGGCAATGCCATTCTGACGCTCGATCCGACGTCAGCCACCTTGCTGCCCGGCGAGAGCCTGCGTCTCCAAGCCCGGCCAGTCCGGGAAGACGGCAGCGCGGCCACGGTCGGAAGGGTGAATTGGAAGGCGCTGCAACCGGAAGTCGCCGCGGTGGATTCCAACGGGATGGTGATCGGGGTGGGACCCGGCCGCACCATCGTCCAGGCGTCCGCCCCCGGCGGCCTCGCCGCCACGGCGGCGATCGAAGTCGCCGCGGCGGAGATCTCGCTGGCGGAGTCACGTCTGATCCTGGGTCCCGGGGAGACCGACACGCTGCGAGTCCTGGTCCCCGGACAGGGGAACCGCGAGCTCCGGGCGGGCCTCCAGTGGCAGACCAGCGACACGGGGGTGGTTCGGGTCGGTCCCACCGGCATCGTGAGCGCCCGGGTCCCGGGCCGGGCGGAAGTGGTCGCCACCGGGTTCGGCCAGGAGCGGCGCGCTTCCGTGCTGGTGCATCGCGAGCCCAGGACACTGGTGGTCACACCCCCTCCGGCCGCCGGCGCCATCCAGCTCCCGGTGCGCGCGGTGCGCAAGGTGACGGTCGTCGTGGAGGCGGCCGACTCGACGCCGATACCAGAGGCGCGCCGCGAGTGGGAAGTGGGTGACACGACGGTCATCGCCTACGACACCGCGAAGGCCGAGCTCGTCGGCCGCGGCCTCGGGACCACCACGCTGACGGCCAGGCTTTACGGGTTCGACCCGGTGGTCTGGACGGTTCAGGCCATCCCCGGGGTGCTCAGCCTCGATCGCCGGCGGGTCGGGATCGGTATGGGTGAGCGCGACTCGCTCCGTCCCATGCTGCTGGACGAGGACGGCAAGCCCCAGGGCGCTCCATCCGAGCTGACCTGGTCCAGCAGTGCCCCGCAGGTGCTGC